>NZ_HF986195.1:0-52801 GCF_000431435.1 Veillonella sp. CAG:933 | reverse complement strand
CCGCCGCTATTGCTATGGTCGCGGCGGTACTTCTAAACCCGGCTACGGCGTTAGTAAAATTGGCCCGCGCCGCAACATTGGCCGCCATACTAGCCCTTAGTGCCGCATTCCGAGCCGTCACTCCCTCGAGCTCCGTTGCTACCTGCTTAAGGTTTCCGGAATATTCCCGAGCCTTGGCATTGAGCGCATCCATCTGCGCGCGGTACTGCGACTCCGAAATTCTGCCCCGGTTAAAGGCCTCAGTCAGTCGGTTTTGCTCCGCCGTGGTTGTGGCTAACCGCGATTTATATTGCGTAATCTTAGTACTAATGGCCACCATGCCGGTATTGTACTGATCCGCCGATATTTTGCCAGCGTTAAATTTAGCAGTTAAAGCCTGCTGTCTTGCTTCAAGATTAGCAATATTTTGCCGATAACTCGACGTCTTGACGTTTAAATCTGTCATAGCCGCCGAATAGGCCGCCTGTTTTGCCCTACTGCCATCCATAGCGGCATTAAGGGCCGCCTGTGACGCTTGCACGTCTGCCAGCTGACCCTTTAGCCCCTTTTGCTTGGCGTTTAAACTACTAATCTGCGACCCGTAAGCCGCTATTTGAGATTTGGCGGAGTCCATGGCGCCGCTAAATCCGCTCGCAATTTGGCCGTTGAGCTTAAATGCGATTTCAAAAATTTTAGCCATTGGACCTCCCTCCTACCTGTTGTTGGCCGCTTCTTCTCAAGCCTCGGCGATAGCCTCTTGCTCGTCTTTCACGACCTCCATAATATCATCAAGCCAATAGGATAACTCCTCTAGAGTTAAGCTCATCCAATAGGCTGCGGGTCCGTAGTCTCGGAGTCTGGCTGCGAGTCGTCGGTAGATACTTCCGATGTCCCCCGACCCGCTAGCATCGTTTTCAGCTGGTCCGAGCCAAACTGCAAAAAAGAGCCCACCACCCAGCACAACTGGTTATAATCATACATCGGTAAGGCTTTAATAATTCCGAGATCCTCTTTCAGGGCACGCGCGGCAAGGCGTGCCTGAAAAGATTTAGAAAACGCGAGGTCGGAGTGCATATTACCGGAGCGACGCTCTGCCATTTCGCAGGCGTTAAAATCGTTACCGGTTAACTTTTCCAAACCGGCGATAAGTGTATCGTCGTCGTATTTCTTAGTACCCATAATTATTTACCTAATGCCTTTCTGATGTCGGCCCAATAGTCGACGCCGTCAATAATACACACGCCGTTCATAACGTCGATATTGTACATTTCGTAGCCATCGACAACAGCCTTGAGAGAGTTAACAGATAACTCGGTAGTAGAGCCGGTAGTCTCGGTATTAGCTAATTTACCGAGGGCGGTTTTAGTTACCCATCCGCCCAACTGAATAGAAACGGCCGCCACTTCTAAGTCGCCGGTCTCTGTGTTTTCTGTCTGCTGAGCACCGCGGAACTCTACCTGTTGGTAACGTTGACGGGCCATTTTAGAGAGGGATTTTTCCACAATCTGCCACGTGATAGTGGCCTTCATAGCCTTAAGTTGGCCAAGTGTCGGCACTTCTAATTCGCCGGCGAGCCCGCCGCCTTTGATAGTGCTAGTAATAAATTCGAGGTCCGGCAGGCTTAACTCGGCGATGCCGTATTCCTCGTCACCGTTTGCGTATACGGTAAACGTGATAACCTTGTCTCTTAATTGCTTAGCCATATAAGCCTCCTATTAACCAAATAAAACAGATAAGTACTCAACGTCGTACTCTAAATCAAATACGATTTCACGCGCCGGGGATGGCGGAGTAAGGTATACCTTGAATCGGATAATACCGTCCATCAAATCCGTTTTAGCGTTGTCCGCTTCGCGGAACTCAACGCGTGCACCTAATAATGCGCCGCGAGATACTAAGCTATTGAGCCATAATTGCGCGCTATTAACTACAGAGTCAACGAGTCGTAAGTTAGTAGGGTCGTCAATTTTGCTCCAATAAGTAGTAATGAGCGTATTAATTACAAAGTTGAACATACGACGAACCGGGATAAATGTATCCTTTGGATCCGTTTTGCTAGGGTATGCCGTGGTACGATTGCCCCAAGCTTTCCAACCGCCGATAAAGTTGAGCGCCGTATGTACGCCCTGCCCATTGAGGTATGCACCGTTTATTGGCGTAAGGTATACCTCGGTGCCGTCCTTAAGTACGGAACTGTCCGCCTGTAATCCCTTGTTGGAAGGGGAGTAGTGCGGGAGGTTGTCATGTGCCGCGTCAGTCTGACCCATGAGATGCGCTAACTGAGTAGATAAATGAAATTGACGGCCGCCGAGACTAACCTTCGGCCAACAAAGAACCTGACTATTGCTGTTATAGTTGTTTTTGTTTTTCCATTCCACGACTTGCGTATAATTGCGCACGGTTTCTGTATCGGCATCCGCTAAGGACAGTCCGCTAAAAATACCAGAAATATTAGTCTCTTTAGCTTTCATTACGGCCGCTACTGCGGATTTATGACTCCATCCCGGCGCGAGAATAGTACAAGGAATAAGCCCGAACTGCGGGAATACCTGATGTACCAGCTCTAAGCCTTTAAGACTGCCGTCGCTAGCCACACCGCCGATGATATCATCCTCGGTTACCATGCTAGGGTCTAAATAATCATAAGTCGCCACAACACTAGCCGCCGGCGCTGTCATAGAGATAACGAGCTGCTCGTCATCGTTGTATGTGGCTGTGTAATCTTTGTCAATTTGTAACGGTTCAGCCGCTTGCGTTTTGCGAACGACTAACGTATTCAAGAGTACCGGTTTTTCAATAATGCCAGTGTTATCGGTCAATGTAACATTTACATTCGTTTCTGTTTTCTTGTGCTTTGCCGGGTCAAGTACGTTGATATAAATCGCCGGGTACACTTGATACAAGGCGAACTCAGAATATACAGCCTCGGACAGGGTATAATCTTCCCACTTTTTACTTTGGCCGATTTGAGTTACCGCCTCGCTGTAGCTGTTAACGAGTAACGGCTTATTAACGCCCATCGGCTGGGCGGCTAAATGGAGTGGAGCGGTGCCAACTACTACAGTCAGGGCCGTATCTACTCGCGTAGGTGGCACGATAGCCGTAGCAGTCTCAGTCGCACGCACATAATGTCCATAAGTTGCCATTATTGGTTACCTCCTTTTTTTACTTTCGCTTCTTGATAGGCGTTATCTAAAACGCTACCTTGTACTTTTAACTGCGCCTCTGCTTCGCCGATACGATTAATAGGCACGAATAAATGCGCCAATAATGGATAGTCCGCTTTTGCAGATTCCACCAAGGCCTCCGGCACGCCGTCAATATATACCCGACCTGTTATAAGGTCTAATCGGTAAATATTAGGCCCCAAGTACATAACTTGCGTCTTATCAGTAGTTTTGGCCGTCGTGGTTTCGATGGTTTCCACGTCTTCGGCCGCTGCCTTTGCTTTTGTTGCCATTAGTACGTTAACTCCTCTCTAATATCTTTAATTGAATAAGTGGCCGTAAGCACTGCCACCCAAACGGGGCGCGGCTGCTCCGATGGTATTACCGCATCAAGGGCGCCGCGTAATCTAAATTTGTTAGCGATAGTACGCTGTTTCAGCATCGCCTGCCGGGTCGACTCTAAGAGATTGACTATCTCTAGCCACCCGTCGTCGTTGGCCGTGCAGTACGTGCCGATAATAATATGCACGGTAGCGGTCGACTCGTTGCGGTCGTCCGCGTCGTCGTGCACCTCATTAACCCGCACAGCGATATAAGGGAATATCGCTGTTTGAGCTGTTTGAGCTGTGCGCTCCGGTAAGTATCCGGGGATGCACTGCATCCGGCGCCCCGATATTTTGGGATCGCTCGGTGTGTAGGCCTCGTGTGCCTGTTCTAGGAATTTGGCCAACTCCTCGGCCAATACTTGCGGTGTCATTACATGCCCCCTATCACACTATCGAGTACACTCTCCAGCGCGGCTGCTGCGGTGCTCTCCATCTCATCGATGACCATTAGACGGTTATCGTCTTTGCTTAGCATACCGGTTACGGATGGCCCGTATAAGTCGCGTATATCATTACGCCCGGAGCCGTAACGCTCTACCACCGATAAGTGGCCGCTTTTATAACGCACTAAAAAAGCGGACTCAATGAGTCCGCCTCCACCCTTACGCACCTGAGCCGATACACCGCCGCTTTGGCGTTGTCCTACCGGTACATAATTCGGGTTGATTTTAAATTTTGATAGCGCCATAGGGCTACTCCGTACGTTGATAGTCGCCTCCAGGTTACTAGCCCCGGCACGCTTGACTTTCATAGTATCGCCGACCGTAGCGCGGTCGAGATAATAATTCCGAGTAATTTGTGCCGTGGCTTTTGTTTTACCTTTAGTAGCCGCCTTGTTTAGCGCCTTAGCCACCTCGCCGGGCGCCTGTGTGGTTATCGATTGCAGTACATTAACCGCAATTTCCAAGCCGGTAACTTCAATATCCATATGTAGTCCCTCCGGCATTATTAGACTCTAGCGTAATTACTAGCACGCCCATATCATCGTCGCAGTTTTTAACCTGAGTAAGGATGCCGTCCAAATAAAACCGCATACCCTGCTCCGGTACGCTCGGTAGTAGGCACTTTTTGACGTGCACTACGTACTCATCGAGCGATAACCCGTCTATGTCTTGCTTAGCGATTTGGATATGTTCCTTATTGGTACGGCCCTCCACCACACATAATACGGTGTCTCCGTTTAAATTATGATAGTCCGCGAACTCGTCAGTGTCCGCGATAAAGGCCTCGTCAATATCCCAGGCTAGGGCGTCCTTAAATGTATGCATAGGCTTATCCCTCCAGTGCGGCGATTAGCTCCTCACGTGGTAATGTATCGTCGATGCCCTCATATTTTGCCAATACGGCCAATGCCTCATCAGTTAAGGCCTCGAGGATAACGTCCTCGCCTTTTAATGCATTAACGAGATCCACCTTATTACTGCGGTCGGTTAATTTAATACCGAGCGCTGCGCCATAGTGTACGAGTTCCTTTTTGGACATTGCCTCTAAGGCTGCTGCGATAGCCTCATCGTTTTCGGCGCTGTCGGTGGACTCGATGACATCGGCCACCGGTTCTACTGCCTCGACCGGTGCCGCCATATTACCGGCCGGACTAGCGGCGCCGAGTGCGATAAGTCGCATTTCTTCTTCGCCGCCGATTCCGTCGATAACCTCGCCCGGACCGTATAGCCCGGTCGAGGTCTTAATATACCAATTACAAATAATAGCCATACGTCGGACCTCCTAATTAGAGAACGGTTGCGATTTGGAACGCGTCAACATCCCAAGGAACATATAACGGGCGAGATTGAATTTCTAAGTACGTGGCGTCTGGGTCCTGCTGGTCAAGACGGCGGAGTACATACTCGCCCTCATACGTTACAAAATCGGAGGTGATGTTTGGTTTTAAAGTAATAGCGCCATACAAGCGGCTAAATTGTGCGTTTTCAGGAATAAAACAAATAGTCTTTTCAGGTACGAGAGACTTTTCGACGCCATCAACCGGATCAACATACCAATTGTCGTAAGCGTACAAATTAACGCCCAAAATACCGGCAAGGTAGCCGTGATATTCGGCGCCGTCTCCGAGGTCCTGAGTGGATGCGCGGCCAAAGTCTACACTGCGGTTGTCTAATAATTCCAAAATACGTTTATTAGTTAAAATCGCATTGATTGTATTAGTATCCGCAATAATGGTATTTGGGCTAAAACCGCTAGCCTTGCGGCAGTTTGCACGCCAGCGGAGTAAGTCACCGATAATATCCGCGTCTGGGTTGCTCCATAATGCGCCACCGGATAAGGTTTCTTTATTAGTAAAGCCAAAGTCGACTACGTCGTCTACATCGTCACCTTTAACATGTAAAGAGCCTGTAAATAACAAGTCGGCCGCCATAGCTTCCTGAGAGCGAATAAGGTTATCTTTTAAGTCCTTAGCGTCCTCCGCTAAATACTGCACAGCACGCTCTGCCGGGGTCACCGCAGAATTAAACGGCTGTTCACCGGCGAGGCGAGTATCAAGATCCAAACCTTGTAATACGGTTTTTTCCTTTTTCATAGCCGGGGTGTATGTCATAGTTTTATAACCGGTACGACCTGCCACCGGTGCTGCTGCCAATGGCGTAACAAATGGAGTAATTGTGCGACGGCCTTTTTTTACATCAAAGGCGATAGACGCAGTGTGAAAGGTTTTCATATTAGAAAAGAATTTGTCTTTCAAGAAAGACGGTAAGTCCGGCGTACGTTGAATTACAGCGCCGAGGGTTTGGGGTGTGTAAAGTGCATCAAATGGCATTATTTGACCTCCTTGTTGGACTGTTTACGAAAATAAATATTTACAGATTTAGCCGCCTCGACTAAAGCGTCGGACGGGCCTTTCTTATCGCTACAAATTACGCCACTGATAAGAAACTCGCCGGTGTAAGCTACCAGCACCTTTTTATCATCGGCGGTAGTATCCTGTAACAATACGGCACCGAGCGCACTGTCGGCGGATGCTACCGGCGCAAAATTACCGGAGCCGTCGTTAGCCAACAACGTACCGAGTACATATTCGCCCGGCGTGATTTTAACTACATCAGTTACTACCGGCTGTTGTGTGCCGGCTAAAAGTGTTTTATAGCTGAGTTCGGACTCATTGAAGTATTTCGCCATTATTTTTTGCCTCCCGCGTAAAATTTATCGACCATCGCCATAGCGCGGTCTTGGTCTGTGACTTCCTTTTCCTTAGCCGTGCTAGTTGGCACAGTCAAAGAGTTAGAGGCGTCCTTTGCGTCTGCCAACATATCCGCTACCGGGTTTGTGGCTTTCAACAATTCTACGGCTACCTCTTGCGCGTTTTGCAAAGTCTCATACTTTGCCTTGTTGATGATTTCGGCGCGGCTTTCCGTGCTGATTTCATCGAGGGCTTGCAAGCGTTCGCGCTCTTGTTTGCGGCCCTCCTCCACGGCCGCGTTATAGATGTCGGCGTGGTCTGTTTTCAAGATTTCGAGTGTAAGTTCCATTTCCTCTCCTTCCGCGGCATCCTCGGCCGCAACATTAATATATTTGTCAACCGGCAAGCCCTTAAGGGCGTCCACGGCCATGGCCACGCCGTTAACAACTAAATCAGCACCGCGGACACATGCGACCATTTCGAGGTCATCGTCCACGGAGTCACAAAAGCCCTTTTCAAGGGCTGCCTTAGAGGTGAGCCACGTCTCAGCGTCCATCATGCCCGAGATGTCCTCGCGAGCTAAGCTTGTACGGGCTTCGTAGATGTCGATAAGTGCTTCTTTTGTGCTGTCGAGCATCTCGGCGGCTCGGCGCATTTCTGCGCTATCACCAATCGCCACCACGGCAGGGTTATGGATCATCATTTGACTGCCGAGTGCCATATGTACCGTATCCCCGGCCATAGCAATAACACTCGCAATACTAGCCGCCAACCCCTCAATAATTACAGTTTTATTATTTGGTAATGCTTTTAAGCGGTTGTAGATTGTTACGCCCTCGCTTACCATGCCGCCTATGCTATTAATATGTAAATTAATAGCTTGTTCAGGTTTTAGCCCCTCTAGGGCCTTAAGTACGGTATCAACGCCGATGCGTTCATCGTCCCAACTGTCATTAGATACGACGCCGTACAGGTCTACATCAATCGCCGGCGCTGTCGCCATCAGATTGGCCGGCGTTCGCACCGCCAACGTTAATTTGTTGTCCTTGCTCAAGTAATAACCCTCCTTCATCCATTGCGTCGTGCTCACGTACGCGCTGTGGTAAAATTTCATTTTCAAAATCCATGCCGGTAATCTGTGCTGCTTCACGGGCGAGTGTACTCATTCCGGCTTTAACTCGGATATTAGCCGCCTCTGCCTCGTCCTTAGGGTTGAGCTGTCCTTGTGCCGGGCCGTACCATTCAGCCCCGAGCCACGCCTCACGTTTTGCCGGGTCATCAAAAAAGCCCGGCGCGCTGATGCGGCCGAGCGTGATAGCTTCCGTGAGCCATTCCTCGTATATTGGGTTACAAAATTGGGTAATAAATTCGGATCGTGCAGCGTCTACCGATTTCCAGTATTCCAAGAGTGCCCCTCTTGATGCGCTGTATGAGCTGCTGAAATGCTTGATAAGTATCTCGTACGGTATCTCGAGCGCCGCGCCGATTTGGCTAGTTAAGGCCGTGACAAATTTATCAAAGTCGCTAGGTATTGGCGACTTCTCGACCGTTTTAACCGTCTCGCCAGGTCCGAGTACGTTAATAGTCCCATTCCCAAGCTCGATAGTGTCCTCGTGTTCGGTGTCTACCTGCTCCGCATAATCGATACCGTCAATCGGCGGCCCCTCGTCCGGTGTCGGAGTCTCAATAAATACGCTCATGAGTGCATTTACTAGTACTTTCACGACCTCCGCGTCGGTATACCGGCCTAAGAGTTTAATATCCTCGATGACTGGTGCCAATAGCGGCACGCCTCGAATTTGGCCGGAACGCTCAATATTAAGCACGTGCACGATGTTACGGCGTCCGGTTTTTTCGCCGTATTTCCGGATATAGGTATAATCCTCGTCTTGGTTATACCCCGTATACGGCGCCGTGAGTACATAATAGCCTACCGCCTCGCCGTACTTGCCGAACTTAACCCCGTGAATAATATCGTTGTCCTTTTCTTCTTCCCTGCCTTGATATTTAGGCGGGGTTGCGACTAAAAGAGACTCGATAACTTGCAGGCGTAAATAATACGGGTCTTTCCGATGCTGTATCATCGGCAGATTTACAAATGCATCACCGTACAGCATTTTTTCAAAAAATACTAAAGCCTGTAGTCCGTAAAAGTCTGTTTGTTGGCGGGCGTCGCAGTTGCGAGCCCACATGGCAAACTCTTGCTCGGTCTTACGTTCCCATTCGTTTTTAGCTTCCACCGATAGCCCGAGGGCCTCAAATCGGATATTAGCCTTTAACCGGAGACCTGGCCCGATAACGTTTGTCTTATTAGTTTTAAGGGCTCCGGCTGCAATAGGTACGCCCTGTTGCAAGTCGACCGACCGAGCCCGTAGCATCTTAAAATTATTATCGATGTCATGACGGGCGTCTTTGGAATCCGCAATATAGCCCCTATTGGCTGCCTTGCTTGTATTGGCTCCGTGATTACTGTATCCGGAATTTAAAATCTCGCGACTACTGCGCACCGTGATAGTACGATTCCGGGCGCCTCGTGTGCGCCAACCTCTAGCCCTCATATGTCACGCGGCACAACACGCCACGACCTCCGGAGTCCTCGCTTTCCCTGCTCCAGCGCCTCCAGTTTTGCCACCTCACCACGCCAAAAGGCGATACGCTCCTTCACAGAGTCCGCATCAGCACGCACGAGCTTACGGTTACCGACCCAGTATTCCTCACCGGTGGCAAGTTTTAAGTCTGCCCGGAGCCACATTGCCAGGTGTTCTCGTGCCTCTTCTAAAGTCCACGTCATCCGCTGTCACCTCCTTTTATAATTTAACTCCACCGCCTACCTTACGCCGGCGATACTTTGCCGGGGCTCGGGCGGTCTTGGTACTGCTATTGTTACCGATGTACGGTGTAAAATCTTCACGGCCGGCACGTTCGGCCAATGCTTCAAAATTTGGATTTAATATATTAATCGCCGCATGGTTGTAGTTCCGCACGTCGAGGGGCTCATTACGTTTTACCCCCGGCCGGAGCACCCATTTCTGGACGTAACGACCGCGGACAAGTTCCTCTGTCTTTATTTCGGCGAGTAGTCCTTCGAAGTACTTTTTACCGTACCCTTTAGACGGATCCAACGGGAAATGACAATACCGAGGCTCTCCCGGTAACTGTCTTAGGTCACTCATAATTAAGTCCTTGCCGGTGTCAACGCCGATTTTAAATAATTTAGCATTGTCATGCTTTTTTAGTTTAGTTGGCAGTCCGTCGATTATATCCTTATTCGCACCGCCCACGCCCTTAATAGCGTATACTCGATGATAGCGACGTTTTGAACAGTACCGATACACGGCTTGCGTCTTATTACCGCCAGAGTCGATGCATGACGCCGATACGCCACGCTTGCGGCCGTCGGCAAACGACCACCGCCCCCGAATGATAATATCGTCTAACGCATTCCACACAGCATCCTGTGCCGGGTCTCCGTATAATCGGTAGTATTGCACTCCGTACTGTTCGCCGTTGAGCCCCCAGCCCATGACCTCGCACTCGAGCCGGTCGTCCTGCGTATCGACTCCGGCCGTAAGTATAAGCACGCCGTCCGGTAAGTCGGCGCCGTACTCTTCTCGACGATCCATGAGCTCGTCTGTCGGTGGCGTTTCCACAGCGTCCTCGTACGGGATGCCCATTTCCGTATTAAAAAACGTCTTAAGCCCGACCGCCCCGAGCGCCTGCGCTGCTTCGTAGGTCTGATATAATTCGGCCCACGAGGTCCACGGACTCGCAAACGCGTTGATGTGGAAACTCCGGCAGTGCTTAGTCTCGAGATTTTCCGGCGCGTTGGCTATCCACCGGCCCTCTGAGTATAGGCGTTTCCACGCCCACTCGTCGGAAAGTGCGCCGCAGTGCTCGCAGCACATATAATATTTATTGGCTTCGGTGTCTGCCTCGAATTTATCCCATGATGGATAGACATACTCCCCGCAGGCCGGGCATTTTAAATGCCACACCTCCTGCGTGCCGTCGTTGTATAACTTTTCTATCCGGCTCGTGCCTTTACCTAATGGTGTCGATGCGTATATATGCTTACGATTGTAAAACGTCTTAGTACGTTTTTCGGCGAGCGACACCGGGTCGCCCTCGGCGCCGGCGGATGCCGGGAAACGGTCTATTTCGTCCGCTAATAGTACGCGAATAGGTCGAGATGCAAGCCCTGCCGGACTATTAGCCCCGACAAAGGTCAAATAACCGCCGGGAAACGTCTTATTTAATAGCGTATTTCCGCTATCTCTGGCCTTTGTATCGGCCATTTTCTCAGATAACACTTTTGTATCCCGAATAAACGGCGCGATACGTGTCTTACTAAATTCTTTGGCCAGGTCCAACGTCGGCACCATAAACATAATCGGAGACGGGTAAAAGTCGATAAAATAGCCCAGAATGTTTTTAATAAGCTGAGTTTTGCCAATTTGAGAGCCCGTCATGTACACGACGTCGGACACATCCGGGTTACTCACCGCGTCGAGCATCTCTTTTTGATATGGCGCCCGGTCTGTAGAGTATTTCCCGGGCTCCGCGCTATCCTCCGTCGATAGTACGACGTGCTTATTAGCCCACTCCGAGGCCGTCAATTTAGGCGGCGGCCGTAAGAGCTGGAATAAGTCACTAAATAACTGTTGAGTGTTATTCATTGTCGCCCTCCTCCACGTCCTCCGCTACGACGATAATGTCGCTATCGTCGTAAAACATAGTCGGCTCGTAGTCGGCTAGCTCGTTGAGTGCCCCGTCCACGCCCTCGGTTATGATGTCCTGTATTACGGGTAATTGAGTTTGTGATAACAATTTAGGGGCGAGGGTTGTCGGTAAGGCTTGCAGTTTGGCCTTGAAATTTAATAACATGCCGGCCATTACGGACTTGACGGTCTCGGAGCGATGCAGTCCGCCCTCCATAATTTGTAGCTTGCGTTCTTCTATCCTGCGCTTGACGTTTGTTAGTTTAATTTTCTCGTCCTCTAGCGGATTTTTGCCGCCCGCGCTTTTAGTTTCCTGTGTTTTAAAAGCGATATAGGCCCGTGTGCACTTGCGTACATCGTATCGGGCTTTACTCTCAACCTCCAAAACTCCGTCCTCACGTAACTGCTGCACCCGTCGCTCGCTAATGCCGAGTATCTTACCCAGTATCTTAGCTGTAACGACCCAAGGGTATGCGTTTACGTCCATGCCCTCACCTCTTTTCTGAAATTAAAAAAGCCAGGGTGTAGTGCCCTGGCTTTTTTAATCTGGAAACATATTAGATAACATGTATTTCTTGCATTCTTTATTTAGTTCTATAACTTTCTTTTCGTACTCGATAGCTTCCTGCGCTTTCCGCTGCATTTCACCGATGGCGTCGCGTGTCGCTTTGTCGGTGTGTATTTCAACTTTGAAATACTTTTGCAGGGCGTCCATTTGTAAATTGATGCCTGTCGCATATCGTGTTAAAAATCTATCGATTTCGCGATCCATAATCGCCGCCAAATAGTGCGGGTGCATGTCGTCCTTAAAAGTAATACACGCAAACCGACTATTTACCTCGCGCGGTTCCATAAGTACCTCGCACACGGCACGATTTACACCGCTGAGCGGTATAATATACGTTCCTGCCGGGTACTCTTTGCCTGGCTGTGCTCGTTCTATGTTACCCGCTTCACTAGCGAGTACTACTTTTCTGGCGTATAATTTCATAAACTCCGTAGCTCCCTGTGTAATTCTTTGATTTTTTCGAGTTCTTCCTGACTCTGTGGGGTCGTTCCGACTAAATCATCTAAAAACGCGCCGAGCTCTAGCTCCGCCGCTTTTATTTCCTTATTGATGTCCACCAAGTCGAGCATATCCTGCACCACGTCCACCGGTGGCGGTGGCTCCGTAGTATCAACGTATCGAGGTATATTGAGGTTAAAGTCGTTATTTTCTATTTCCTCAAATGTGGCCAAGTGCGAGTATTTGTCGACTACCTGCCGCATAATCACCGTTTTAATGAGCTTATTAATCTGTTCATCGGTCATAATATTAATTTTGCCCTGTTTTTCGAAGTCGCGGCTAGCATCCACAAATAACACGGTGTCGTCGGTTTTTTTTCCGGTTAAATACTAAAATTGCTACCGGGATTCCGGTATTTAGAAACATGTTCTCCGGTAGTCCGATAACAGCGTCCAACAAATTACGCTCAATAAGCAATTTCCGGACCTTACCCTCTTTTGCACCACGAAATAAAACGCCGTGCGGTATAATTGCCGTCACCGTGTCGCCTATATCCAGGCCACGGAGCATAAATGCATAATCCGCAGTCGTCGGCATCGGTCCGTACCCGTCGTACGCCCTATGATAACGGGGCTTCCATTTGACCGAGTACGGCGGGTTCATGATGACGTGATCCACAGCCGGCGGCTGAAAGTCCTTAATTTCGTCATTCGCGATATTGATACGGCTGTACGTTTCGCTTTTTTCGAGCTTGTACAAGGCCTTAATTTCACCGGTTAAGCTGTCACCGTTGACGACGTAGCCCTCAGCATTCCGGAGGGCTAAATTAGCCAATAAAAACGGTACCGTTCGCTCGGAAAATTCCTCAGCGTAGACTGTGTAGTCTGCCCGGTCTCGCATATTAGCGAGCGTCAGGGCACCCGTGCCGGCGCATATATCGGCGTACCGGTGTCCGTCGCCTACAATGCCCCGAACTACGCGGACTATGCCGTCCGGCGTAAAGTCTTGCTTTAACTTGTCACGGTCTCCGTGTTCGTTTTGGTAGTCATCACGGAGTGAGTCCGCGAACTTATCCGGCGTATGCTCATCTAAATATTTTAGCAGCGCTTCCCGGCCATCGCCGAGCAGTGCATCGGTTAAGAGTTGCGGGATTTTGTACCCCTCTTTTTCGTTGAAATAATCATTTAAAATCAAGGCTCCCGCCTCCTCTCAATATTCTCAGTTTTGAAATAGAAATGAGTTTTAAAATTTCCCGTCACTAGCTTTTTATCGGGCGTCGGGGACCCACGGGCTTTTTATATTGCCGTGGGAGTACCTAAGTATCCCCTCTGTCCTTTTACACTAGACAAGGCGCCTCTCGCTCTTGCGCCACTTACCGGACTGCTTGTGTACAATCGAATGTGTAGAACGCATAGAGCTTCGGGCGTTAGTGGCAGTAGTACAACAGCCTCGCTTGCTCAGGTTAATCACATTAGCGCAACACTTGCCGCGTCGATTATTAAGGCAATCAAGGCGGCTACAGTATATTGTTGTCATGCGATAACCTCTCTTTTATGCACATACCAAAAGAGACGCCTCGCTAATATTCGGGCGCCTCTTTTGGGGTTTGTTAGGTATAAGTTTTAAGGGATAAAAACTATGAACCTGAGATGCATTGCTCATTCGTCAGTATTTGACACTATCATTATAAATCTTTTATACTGTCGCGTCACTGACAACTTACTGACAACTTTTAGCCCATTTTGTCAAGTCCTTACCCTTGCACGGTTGCCAGGGCTGCCGCCCCCCATAACAGTATAGATAAATCCTCGATACCCTTATCAGCATATCGCCACGCCGTGCGCTCCTCTACGCCCACCACGTCGGCTATTTCCGCCATTTTTTCCTTATTGATGTAATAGCGCCACACCACATTGAAGTAAGGCTCGTTGTTATATTCGCACTGCCTTTGATACGCGCTAAGCATAGCATCGACATGCGATAGCATGACCTCCGTACGCTCCTTGCTTTGGGCAATGGCCACGACTTTTATAAATCCTTTGGCATCAAATACCTCAGCGAGTACCGCCTGTAGTTGCGAGGGCATGCTCTCCGTCGTATTACTCACAGCCTCGTCAATGTGCGTCTGCAATTCTCTATAGCCTCGCAGTAGCTTTTTTGTATTATCGATATAGCGCTTGCGGATATACCGTGCCTGCTCTTTGCACTTTTTGTCGTATACCTCTATAGCCGTCTTAGATGCTAACTTTATAATTTCCGCCTGCGTATATGGTCTTTCTTTGTCAGTCATTCGCCCACTCCTTAAATTCTAACCGGTTGTTATTGCTTTGGTATCTAATAGGCAACTCAGCGCCTAAGGCGTACCCATACTCAATCATACAGCCCCGCGACTCGTGCCAATTATGCGCCAGCCATAACTCATCGCAACGGCTTAATAGTTCGAGGCACTTATCCATACCCGGCATATAATCCATAACTCGATACGCCTCTTCCCAGAGCGGCACCGGTGATATAAATACGTAGTCGTCGGGGTAGTCTATAGTTAAGTCATTAATCAATTTTTTAATGTTCTCTAAATTATCAGGGTCACCTCCGTACGGGTGTGCTACATATATTAGTTTCATCGGTAAAATACTCCTTTCCACTGATTAGATTCATCGTCCGAGGCCGCCCTTTTGCGCCATTCCTCGCTACATTTAATACTGCAGTACACCTGTTGCCGGTTTACCGCCCTAAATACCCGGTGGCACTCTTTGCATTTTGTAAAAATAGGGGGATCGGTTTTCGCCTCAGGCACCGCGGGCTTTGGCTTTTTATGCTGTTTTTTCCGCTCCCTGCTGTTGCGCCGATTAGCTTCATAACTACACGCTGCGCTACAGTATTTTCGGCCTTGTGTTGCTTTAAATTCTTTCCCGCACTCTTTGCATATTCTCGTCGGCAGTTCTTTCTGCTGCGGGTTTGCTGCAGATTGGCACTTTTCGCTGCAATATTGGCGCCGTCCGTCCGTCGTTGTAAATTCGGTACCACACACCGCACAAGTTTTGGAATGCATCGGCCGTTTAGCAACACGCGCAGCCTCCCGACAGGCGTTACTACAATACGCGATATAATGGCGGCTCCGGTGGAATTTTTGGCCGCATTGCTTACACGTTACAAGAGCTCCTAATTCAGGAGGTACTTCATCTCGTTGTTTCGCCTTCCATTTAGCATTATTGCGGCGCTTGCCTATCATCATACACAAATCACTACAATACGAGATACTGCCGTGCTCCGCGTCAAATTCCCTCTTACAAGTTTTACAAACTCGCCGCCCGGTTCGCTTTCTCGTTTCTTTTTTGGCTCGTTTTCTGGCCTGTGCCGCCAGTTTTAGCGCCTCTTGCTGTCGATTTTGTATATTGATGGCCGCATTAATCGCCATGATAACGTTTTTCTCAGGGCACGCCGTGCCGCCTTGTATATATCGCCATCCGGGGCTCTCCCAATATCCGCCTTTACGCTCCGGTTTTGTCTTATGCACGCACTCCCCGCCTAGCTGGTTACGTGTTACATATTTAAACCCTTGCGCCTTTGCCTCCTCATAATTCACTCGACCTCACCGCCTCATTAATCCAATCTAACTCCCGTTTTACAGATACCTGCTCTCCAGCTACGTCTCTCAAGTCATCAATTAGCATACTTTTTAAGCCTCCTTAATCCTTGTAAAAAATAAACCAGCGACGGTCGCCCTTTTTATCGCCTAAAATCGGCATATGTCCTATGGCCGATAAAACGTCACCCGCGCTAATTTGACAGGTACTCCATTTCATAACCAAAGTGCCCCCGCTATCAAGGCAACGCCAGCACTCCTCAAATCCGGCTTTGATATACTCCTGCCAATCGTTAGGCAGTGTGCCGTATTTTTTGGCCAGCCAGGAGTTTCGGCCCGCCTTAATTAAGTGCGGCGGGTCAAAAATAACAAGTTTAAAACTGCCGGACTTAAAAGGCAGGCTCCTAAAATCGTATTGAGTCCCCGGCTGGATTACTAATCGACGGTCGCTCAGCTCCTCGTCAACCTCGCGGATATCATTAAATAAAATACGCTTGTCGTCCTTGTCAAAATAAAACATCTTGCTACCACAGCAAGCATCTAAAATAGGGTATTGCATTATATCCTCCTTTAGTAATAGCTGTTAGCCAAATTTGACTAACAGTCAAATCCCAAAAGCGCTATAAATTAAGTGCGCTACATACGTAATAAACAACCAAGCCAACCGCACGGTTAGGCATCCTTTATTCATTGTTTCAGCCCTCCAGCTCCGTAGTGTCCACTTTACCGGTCATTAACAATTCCAAAAGTGTATTTTGTAATTCTTTCAAATATTGGCTTTCGCAATTATTCAAATAGCGGATATGCTGCATATATAACGGCAGCATCTGCTCAATAATGGTTGATATATCCTTTTTGTTTTTATTTTCAAACTTAAACTCCCCCGCGTTTCTTGATAATGTCAAATACTTATCACCGGTAAGCTCATCCGCACCGAGATGTCGGAGTAATGAATTGACCTCTTTTAAGTTTGTATTTTCAGTACTTTGTAGTTTAGCCGCTTCTAACAGGTTATACTTCTCTGCTACCGTTATGTTAACCGTCAACTTTAACTTATTTTTTTCTTCATAAATACGGTTTAAATCATTGACAATATCTTTTATATCTCGGCGCTCTATCTCGTACTTTGGTATTTCGATAATATCGTACTTTTTAAAATTACAAGCGATAGCCTTTTCTACCTCAACGGTTTTACAAAATCCCGGTATGTTTTCTCCACTCGCTATAGCTTTGACCACGCGGCCTATACAGGCGCCATCATAAATCTTAAACTCTTTCTTATATACTCGATTAGACATATGATCCTCGCCACGTTGTGCGCGTATTTCAACAGCAAAATTTTCGGCATTATCGACAAAAGACACTTGCTCAGAGTTAGGGGCTATCACTAAACACTGAGTCCGTATTGAGGTACTATCAAACATATCACCGGCATTATATACAACCGCCCTAATTAACCGATTCCGTTCTAATACCGCCCGGCACTCGTGCTCCGTGCTACTATTTGGGTTAAGTGCTCCGGCGGGTAATATAAATATGCCCTGATCTGTATCTGCCTCTATCAAAGATTTAATAATAAACGCATAATTCGCATTACTCGCCGGGGGCGTTACCGTCTCCCCTTTAAACTGAATAGGTACGGCATCCCACTTTAAATTAAACGGTGGATTGGACACGACTAAATCGCATTTAGGCATCACAAGTCCGGTCTCCTTTACAGAACTAAATTGATTTCCTGGGGTCAAGGTATACGATTTATAAATCTCGCCCGCTAATAAATTACCGTGTACTACAATAGCCGACATGTTGCGCAAGGCCAAATTTAATAGCAAAAAACCAATTACGCGCCCATCTAATTCCCAACACACAAATTCTAGATTTTGGTTCATTTCCCAACAAGCAATAGATAATGCCCCACTACCGGCGCACGCATCAAATATAGTTTTTACATCATCTGGCGCAAGTGCGGCGGCCAATCGGCCTAAACTTTTAGGTGTGTAATCTTGTTTTTTGCCTGCTCTATCGGCCAGCCAAAACTGGTAAGCACTTTGCAGCATATCGCGTCCTTCAACGCCCACAATATCAATATATCGACTCAAATACTCGTCTTTATCTTTCTGTATTAATATCTCCGGCAAAACCTCCGATAACTCCGCTACAGAATCAACCTCGAATATATCTAGTATCTGTTTAGCTGTTTCTTTTAATTCCATTACGGTCGCCACCTCCCCCCTGTCTCAGCGATTAACCAAACAAAGGCGCCCGTCGCAACTAAACAGGCCGTTAAAGGGTCGATATAATCAACGACACTGACAAGTATTACCATAATAAATAAATAAATCGCTATGTCCTTAATCATGCTTATCTCCTCGTTTTTTGTAGCCCAACATAACCCCTGCTATACAAAGCATTACCCAGGCAATCAACATAAGCCAGTAAGCGCCTTTTATTAATACCGACAGCCCCGCAAGTATAGGTGCCAATATTAGTAAGAATTTAAGTATCATTCGTCATCCTCCCCGGGAGCGCCGAATATATACACAAATACGGACACGGCCGCATTAGCCAACGCTAAGAAAAATAGCCAACCAATACCGGCTACGTCGTATGCGATAAAGATTAGTACAATATTACATATAGTTAAAGCTAGTTTCATCTATACGAGTCCCTCCTTAATTTAATCGCCTCTAATAAGGCGTTTTGTCCTTTTTCCTTACGTTCAAGTGCTCTCATAACCTGACTATCGATAGTACCGGTAGTCAATAAATGGTAAATCGTGACTAGGTGCGTCTGCCCTTGCCTATTTAAACGGGCGTTAGCCTGTAAGTACTGCTCTAGGCTCCAGGTCATGCCATACCACACGATGACATGGCCTCCCTGTTGTAGGTTTAGCCCGTAGCCCGCTGATGCAGGATGCGCTAGCAGCATTTTAATTTTGCCGGCGTTCCACGCCTGGAGAGTCTCATCGTCCGATAGGTCGACGGCATCCGGAAACGCCGCCCGGATAGCTTCCCGATCGTGCTTGAAATTATAAAATACAAGCATATTCCCCTCTTTGGCTGCTATCTCTTTTAGGGCGCCTACTTTTCGAGTGTGTATCGTTACCACGTCGCCCTCATCCGTGTATATAGATCCGTTGGCAAGCTGTAAGAGCTTATTTGATAAGGTGGCCGCACTGGCTGCGCTGATAATCTCATCATCCGGCAAGGCCAGTACAAAATCCCGCTCCATATCGTTATATGTGGCCTCTTCATCCGGTGTAAGGGATACCTTGACTACCCGGCTTATATATCCGTCTTGCATGGTTATTTCGTCCATGACGTCCTGCTTCTTCATGCTTAGGCAGATGTCCCGTATTTTATTATGGATAGCCTTATCTGCCCCTTTCCGCAGCTTGTACGAATAAACGACGTGCCCGTTAGTCATGGCCGGCGTGAAATACTTACTCCGGTAGGCCGTTATAGTCCGGCCGAGCCGTTCGCCGGCATCTAATAAATACACCTGCGCCCATAAGTCCTCTAGGGTATTCGGCGCCGGGGTGCCGGTGAGTAACACGATCCGGCTAAACACGCCGCGCTGTTTTTTAAGTGCTTTAAACCGTTTAGCCTGCGGATTTTTAAAATTACTACTCTCGTCGATAATCAGCATGTCAAAAGGCAGCTGCTTATATTGCTCGCATAGCCACGTCACCATCTCGCGGTTAATGATATAAATATCGGCATCCGTAGCCAGCGCTTGCCAGCGCTTATCCTCGGAGCCCATAACTTTAACCACTCGCAGCCCTCTAGTGTGGTCCCATTTCTGGGCCTCCGTTGCCCAGGTGCTATCGGCTACCTTTTTAGGCGCTATGATTAGCACCTTGGAGATAGCCCAGTCATCCAGTAGCGCCTGTATCGCTGTCAGCGTGATAACAGTCTTACCGAGTCCCATATCAAGCATCAGGCCATAGTGCGTATGATTAAGCAGTGCGTCAATCGCTAGTTTCTGATAATCGTGCGGCTGAAATTGCATCTCTCACCTTCTCCAAATAGGCATCGGCGCCGGCCAACCCGACTACAATATCGACGTTGGCGCCGATGCGTTTTAACTTCTCAATCTGCCGAGCTTGCAAGGGTGAGAGTCGACCGCTTAAAGTCTTAAGCTCTATAAAGTCAACCCGTCCGCCGGGATATATGACAATCCTATCCGGCACCCCTGCGTTATTCGGTGATATAAATTTATAAACTAAACAGCCCTCTTTTTTAAGGTTAAAAGTTAGCCGTTTTTCTATTTCTTTTTCTGTCCACTCCATGAGTACACCTTTTATCCATCTTGAAAAATAACGTCTATGTGTGCCAATGTATCCAGAGGCCACATACTATATATATAGATATATGGTATATATACGTTTTTACGCGCGCACGCGCGCATATATGATATAAATAATAAAAAATAAACTAATTAATATAATAATTGGATACATTGGCAACACTATTGAAATATCCTATATAGTTATTAGCGTTTTGGCGTTGCCGATAGTGTGTTTTTTAGCGTATCTAATTCCCGATTGGCAACGGTAAATTTTAGAACTAACCTATACATAACTATTTTCTATAACAGTTATAGAAAATAGTTACCGTTGCCAATTCCGACTTTGGCAACACTAAAAACCGCAATAGTTACACCCTTGGCAACGCTCACACCTCACGGACAAAGGCCTGTTGGACTCCAAAATATCGCCCGAATCTCAGCTTACTACCTTTAGGTCGCCACCCTTTTAAGTTTTGCAAAATGTCGTTAATTTCTCGGGCTGCTGCATTTGTTAGATTCTGTCGCCGCCCTTCAAATACAACCTCCCAAACCTCGAGGGCGCATATACGATCACGTTTTACTAAGTTACTCGGCTTATTGATTACCTCGTCCGGATCGCTGATAAATTCGCGCATTTGTGCAGGCTCCCAGCTATACCAATTTTCTGGAATATCCGTATTGATAAACTCCTCAATTAAGCCGATTTTTTCAAAGCCCTCTGTGTGACGTTGTCGCGTACTATCCGCTTCCCGTTCGATGTCCGGAGGCAACACAAGCGCCTCACCTTGTCGGTAGTACGTTAATGCTTCGACCCAAATCTGCGCCACTTCTTCAGGCGTAAGGTCTACATAGGGTATCTTAGTTTGCCGTTTCGGGTCACCGGATACCGGCCAAAACCGGCGGTTACCCGTTCTATCTTTTAAAAATAGCAAGTTGTTAGTCGTACCGATAAAGACACATTGCCGGAGGTACTCCTCCGTGCGTTTGCCATAAGGCGCCCGAAACCTGTCAATAGTTCGCGATAAAAAGGCCTTTACAATTTCGGCGTCATTTTTGTACGTCGGTGCGAGTTCCGCGAGTTCGCATATCCAGCTCCCCTGAATTTGTTCCATGGCGTCCTTTTGTTTCACGTCGCCGATGGTATTGTTAAACCATTTACCGCCTAACCTCTCAGCTATCAACGTCTTACCTAAGCCCTGAGGCCCGTATAAAACAAGGGTAGTATCAAATTTAACGCCCGGCATCATGACACGAGCTATAGCCCCGCATAACCATTTCCTAGTTACTGCTCTGACGTATGGCGTATCCTTAGCGCCCATGTAGTCGATTAGCAGCGTATCCACTCGGCACTCGCCGTCCCAGGTTAACCCGTTGAGGTAATCTCGCACAGGGTGAAAGCTGTTTCTTTTAAACACCTCGGTGAGTCCGTCATCAATAACCGCGCGCCCTACAATCTCATATACGATACTCAGATAATTACGCAGGCAGGCGTCGTCTGCATCAGTCCAATACTGCCCGTCCGATAACGGGCGCCACGGTAGGTCACCCCGTACCGCCATTCGGTGCGCAAAATCATCAAGGGCTAACCGTCCGCACAATTTCGGATCATTTTCTAAAATGCTGCGGACATTTTGGGCTGTTGACTTAATCGTCATGTTTTTATCGCGGTCTAGCTTTTTTAGATAGTCCTTATCCGGCCCTTTGCCCTCCTCTATATCGGCGAGCACGTCGTCGTCAAAGTCCGCCATGCGCTCCGCGTCGACCGTGGCCACGACGTTAGCGTCTGCCCGGATAAGGTCGGCCATTTTGCCGGTTGACGCTTTATCGTCGCCAAACTTATGGATCCGCACAAGGTCGTAGGCGTTGACGAGCTTACCGGATATAGGGTCGGTACCGTGATGCGAGTAAGCAAACCGCCCTTCATCGTATACGACGAGCCCGGCGCTCGTGCTGCCGGCCTTATAGGTGTAGCGGTTTTCGGTGTCGCACGCCTCGTACACGTCGGAGAGGTATTCCGCGATAGCGTCCTCAATCCGGTACGTGCGACAAAAGGCACCGATTAGCCCCTTTTTAGTAAGCGGGTCGCCCTGCTTTTTGGCTGCGTTTAAGCGGATGTCGTCTGCCCGTTTACTGTTCGGCCACATTGACACATCGTGCCAATCGTCGTAGCGGCTTAGCACCTCGTCCACGTCTACCGGTTCGCCGGTATTATGTATAAATACAGGCTCCACGTCTGCCGGAGCTGACGGCCAAAACATTAACCTCTCAACTTCAAACGTCGTCGGGTCAAAGTTTTCTATGCCAATATTTCCGGCGATTCGCCTTGCTACTGCTTGGTATTCATCGGGCTCCATCGCCCGGCTTACCGGTAATATGATGCGGTACCGCGGTGTTTCCGGAGTGTGGCTGTGTGTCGAGTAAATGACATATTCGAGGTCGCCAATTTCAAAATTGAGCGATCCCAGAAAATTAGGCTCCGGACTGTCTGCATCAAGGGTTAACAGGTATCGCTTTTCTACGGCGCCCTTAACCCGTCGCCCCTTATTCTTGATGTGCCCGCCAACAAAGCCCCCGACGTCCTTTACCTCGGCTTTTTCGTCTTTAGTCATCCTCCTATATTCGGCGGCGGTCTCCCCCGTTATTTTTGATTGGCTTAATTTTTTGACAAGGTCATCCCATGTCATTTTTTTAGCGCGCCACTGCTTAGCGTGGCGGCTACTGCCAATAGATATAATTAGGTCCATTGATTAACTCCTCAGGTCTCCCGACATATCACGGAGGCCTTTAACATCCATATACTGATATATTGCGCTTTTCACCTCCTCGCTTGCTGAGGAGCGTACGCTCTTATTGTCAAATAGTTTCGCTTGCATGATGAGTCCATGCTGTATCTCGATGCACACGACGGGCTTACCGTCCTTAGTGCAGGCTACAATAGCACATTTGCCCTGTGCCACGCGCTTTTTATAACTACCTACACAGTTGCGCATGGCCTCGCCTAAGTCGATAAGCTCGTGCGACGTCTTAGGCATTATAAAGTCGTAGCCGTTTATGTGTGCTTCTAATTCGCCGTCCGGGTTGAGGGGGATGTCCTTATCCCTCTCTTTTCGTACGATTTTAGCGAGCACATCGTGCATGTCGGCCGGCTTTATCTTTTGACGCCACACCGCCTCTTTATCGATAATATCTTCATAACTCCGGGCGGTGTCCGCTATCATTTGCCACGCTTCGCGTTGGTATTCGTAACGGGCTAAGAACTGGAGCGCGTTACGTGGCGACTTATTGGCCACGTAGTCCGCCAAATACCGGTAGAGATATTCCATGCCCAGATACGGCCGTATAGCCTCCATGAGGGCGTCTTGATAGTCCTTATTATCAGTTAGCCCCTCCGCGATATGGATCGCCTCAATATATCGGGCATCGCGCATAATGGCCACACGTTTAGCCTTTGATGGCTGCTTGACGAGCTTATCTTCCACCGCGTCAATATACGACTTGCCCTTTTGGGTGTCGTAAAACACGGCCCGGTAAGTCTCCCACGTGTGGGGCATAATCGTATTATTTCTTAGCTTAGTATCGACTACGTTAAGCGGTGCGTCCGGTGCGTAAGTCTTAAGAATAAGCCGGCGCAGCACATCGTCCCCGAAGAACTGAGTACCTCTTGTATTAATCGCGTGATGCGTGTATTTGATAGGGTATCCGGCGTACTTTTCCAGCCGTGATACTACCGCCTTACGGAGCGCCGACATGACAGCTTGACACTCCCGCCGGTGCTTGCCGGCGTTAGACTCTCCGTTGAGCGTACTAAATATAGTCTGAGACAAGCCTACCCGGGCAATGGTGGGCACGTCGGCCGCGTCAATGGGCGTATCTATAAACCGGCTCCGAGCGCCTATCTTAAATCGCCGGATAACACGGCGATGTTTGCAGTCAAAACGGATTGTCTCAAATCGGGGTTGCAGGCCCTTGAATAAATCGTCGTAGCCGTCGTTGTACATAACGGCTGTGTATTTAATGTTTAAATCTACAAAGTCCTTGTACTCCTTGACCCATAACTCCACATCTAGGGGCACAGCTGAGCGCGTCTGTGTAAGATTACCGACTGTCCGGTCGTCGGTATGCCCTCTACCGCAATGAGGGCAGGTATACCGGTAGGACAAGTCAGTCATATAAAAATTATTAGCGTATTCAAATACTGCGGCCATAGATTGGCCGCAGTATCCGCAATATAACAGGGTTTTGTTTTTAAAATCCCGGTAATATCGCACTACGTCAAATGCTCTAAATTTAACAGGTTGCATCAGTCGAGCCAGTCCTCATCTTCTCCCGTTTCATCGGTTGCGGTGTCTTCGATGAGGGGCTCTTCTTTTGGTTCTTTCTTCTTCTTAGGGGCTGCTTTTTTCTTAACCGGTACAATAGTCGATTTCTTAGCGTCTTTCTTGTCCTCGGTTTCAGCCTTGCCGGTTGTGAGCCCTTCGAGGGCAACTTCCCAAAGTGCGATAGTAGTATCGCAGTACTCTAGTGCGGCCGCCTGTTTAGCGGTCTCCGGAGCTTTTTCGACTAATTCTTTAGTCACTCTGGTTTCTTCTAAAATTCGCTCAATTTGAGACTTGCTAATGCTCATAGTGTTTTACCTCCCTTAGTCCTTCATATAGTAGTTGGCCTCGAACCCGGCCGCGTCGAGGATTAACCCCTTATTCCACTCGGTCGGCTCTGCCATAATTTTAATTACTTCATCGAGTGAGCCGGTGCCGATAGGCGCCTCGATAACCACCTCATCGTGGATATGTGCGAGTATCTTATAACCGGCAAGCGTGAGCCGCTCCATGGCCGCCGCTAAGCAGTCACGGGCAACGGCTTGCACGATGTTTTCTACCAATTTCCCACCGTAGGTCTCCAGTTCGAGCCACTTATTAGCGGTTTGGGACATACCCTTATACACGATAGAGGGGCTCCCGAATCGGTTTGTACCTATGGTCGGCTTAGCGTATGCGAGATACCGACCTGACGGTAATAGGATGAATAAAAAGCCTTTAGTTTTTCTAAATCTTAGCCCGCCCTGCTTGATGCGGGCGCGTCCTTCTTTTATTGCCTGCTTGGCTGCGGCGTCAACGTCGTACCAAAATTTAACAATCTTAGGCGACGCCTTGCGCCACTTTTGCACGATGTCCGGTAATTCGTCCTCCGGTATTCCCCCCTCTAGGGCGCCCATGGCAATAAGGGCGTTCTTGCCGCCGCCATAACCGAGGGCAAGCTCTGCGACTTTCCCCTTTTGGCGTAAGTGGCCGTTTATGCCGTGTTTTTCGACGGGAATACCAAACATCGAGGACGCGGACGCGCAGTATATATCCCCGTTTTTTGCGAATACCTCCTGGCGCCACGACTCACCGGCTAGCCACGCGATAACCCTCGCCTCAATAGCTGAGTAATCAGCTACGATAAAGCGGCATCCGTCGGCCGGAACTAGCGCCGTCCGGATCAACTGACTCAGTACGTCCGGCACGTCATCGTACAAGGCTGATAATAATTCGAGGTTACCGGATTTAACTATCCGGCGCGCCTCGTCTAAGGTGTTTAAGTAGTTGCGCGGCAAGTTTTGGAGCTGTACCACTCGGCCGGCCCATCGACCGGTACGCATAGCCCCGTAATACTGGAGCATCCCGTGGATACGGCCGTCGCTGCATACTGCATTTTTCATGGCCTCGTACTTTTTAATCGAGGTCTTACCAAGCTGCTGGCGTATCTCTAGCACCCGCCGCACGTCATCCGGTAAGCTGCCTTTTAGCAGTTCCTTAACATCGGTCTTGGTGATGCCGGGTATCTCGTGCCCGAGACTCCCCTCGACCCACTCCTTAAGCTGTACCGGGCTGTTGGGGTTATCGAGTCCGGTAATTTTACGCGCCTCGGCCATGAGCTGGGCTTTGATAGCAGCGTCAAAGGTGATTGCGTTATTAACTAGAGTCTTGTCAATGGCTATGCCGTTGCGGTTAATTTGACCGTCCACGAGCCACCACCGGTGCTCAAATTCTGGCGGTTTTAATTTGATAAGTTTGTCCCGTATTGCCTTTTCGACTACTACGTCCTGCCGGTTGTATTCGATATACTCCGCCCACTTGTCCGGTGCATCCGTTGGCAGGTTGCGCGTGCGTCCGCCGTTGGTCTTAGTAGGCCGGCAGGGCATCGAGAAAAACCGTATAAGGTCCTTGCCCCGTTTGTCCTTGGTTTCTGATAACCCTAAAACGGTAGACACGGCATCGAGCGACGTCGGCAAGGATTGATACAAGGCAAGTACTGAGGTGCATTCCCAATTTTGGAGGTCCATATCCGGATAGTACTTATGTAGCGCCGTAATTTCAAAATTGGCATTAAACGCCGTCTTGGTTATTTCCGGATCGTGTAACGCCTTGACCACTCGTTCCGGTAGTGGGTCGGTGGTCATATCGACCACCTCCACCGGTTCATCGTCAAAGCTGTACGCGAATAATAAAATTTCAAAGCTCGGGTCGTCGACGTACCGTTGTGCGCTGTGCTTAATTGGCCACTCCGAGTACGTCTCGACGTCTATCGATAACGTTTGCGGCTTAGTCGAACACGTTTTCGTCATCGCCGAAATCGTCATCGTCGAAATCCGCCGCGGATACAGTATCGCCGCCTAACTGTTGGCCGTCCTTGATTTTTCGCACAGCGCGCAAGCCAACGCCGAACCCTTTAGATTGATTTTTGAAGTTAAAAGCGTAGATGTTAACTACCGCCTGCACATAGCAGCCGCTGTATAACTCTTCCTCGATTTCAAAGTCGTCCATAGGACTTTTGTCCTTGTAGTAACATTTCGGCTTACAGCCGGACTTTGCGGAAATAAAGTACTTGCCGTTGTACACCTCCGGCTGAGCGGTTACAAAGTCCGCCTCATCCTCATCACCATCGCGGAGGGGTTCTTTTAAGTCTTTGAATTTTTTATTAAATAACGAGATAACATCGTCCTCAGTTTTCAGGCGCTTAATGGCGTCCTGGATACGGGCGGTCGTTTTATCGTTTTTGTCAAAAATTAATTGACAGTTATATGTGCGGTTACCGTTCGGGTCCTCGTTGGGTTCCGCAAGGTGTGCATAAGACAAGCGAACTAAACCGGTGGAAATTTTAATCTTTTTCATAAGTTGTTACCTCCTAAATATCATCATCAAAACTATCAGTTAAATCTAATTCAAGCGGTGGGCGCTTATCCTCTAGCGTCGCTAGTGTAGGCGCGCCCGGTGGCTTGCTGATGTGTTGCCCTATCATGTCCTCCATCTTTTTAGCGCCGCCCAGTAGCTTTTGTAATTCCGTCACACCGCGCATCTTAGGCTCTTTAAATATGACCTCGTCGCCAATACCTAAGCCGCGCAGGGTCTCAATAGCAGCCGTATCAATTACACGGTTGGAGCGCCCCTCTACGAGCTTATAACCGGGCCACGTTTTGCCATAGTCGACAGCTTGCTTTAAAGCGTATTCTCTGACCGCCTCGAGCCAGCTCTTGGCTCTGCTGTAAATATCGAGCACATGACCAATATCGGCGTCCCCTAAGAGTTTAGGGTCCTTGAAATCGGCCATAGCTGCCTGCATATCCTCGGCGAGTCTCCGGCATACGTGCCGGGCTCTACAAAAATCACAGTGCGGACCGCTTACGCATTCGCCGGCACCCTCGTAGGCTAGCTTTGCCGGTTCTTTTACCGTTTCGGCCCAGTCGAGTAACTCCTTAACTGTTAGCTCGTCGGTTGTTACTGAGTTGAGCCGGGGCTGTACTATGGTCATGCGTACGGTTTTAATGTCGTACACAAAGTCGTACTTTACTAGCGTACCGAGGGCGTATAGTCTAATTTGAGGATTGTTGACGGCACTCACCGGCTTACCTTTGCCGTATTTGAGGTCGATAACCTCTAGCACGCCATCGGCGATAATTACCATATCGGCCGTGCCGAACCCCTCCGGAGCGTACGCGCTGTAGTCCACGCGATCCTCAACCACGACTCGGGCGGCTGATGTAATGGCTCGGGCTGTGTTGATTTTCTCGATACAGAGGTCGACGTACTCCCGGACTGCTGAGTCCATTTCCTCGTTATCCGGCTCAATCGGCCCGGCAGCATCGATAGAAGTACCTAAATAACCATTGAGCAGGTACTCCGCGTAAGCGTGCGCCCGTGTGCCCTCCTCAGCGTAAGAGCTTGACTCGTCCTTAAATTGCTCCTCCATCCGAGCGGACGGCGTACAAACTAACCATCTGTACGCGCCCGACGCGGATAGTACGGCGTGCGCCCTAGCCATTAATGGCCGCCTCTGCTTCGGCGATAATATCGGCGTATTTGGCGGGGTCAACCCCGGAGAGTTTGCCACTGGAGCTGTTCGACTTAACGAGTGCCATAGCTTCGGTCTTGTCGCCGCCTTTAGCCTCCATTAATTTAGTGAGTGCTTTTGTTACGTCGTCCTTAGTAGGGGCTTTGGCTTCTGCCTTCTTAGGCGCCTCAGCTTTTGCCGGTTCTTCGGCTTTTGGTTCTTCCTTCCCAGGTTCTACCGGTTTAGGTGTTTCTTCTGTTTTCTTCGGCGCTGCCTTTTTAGCGGCCGGCTTTTTAGCAGGTTCAGCTTTCGCCGGTTCTACCGGTTTAGGTGTTTCTTCTACCGCATCAGGTGCGGCCGGCGTATCGGTTACCGGTTCCACGTTATCGGTGTATCGTGTATCCTGTGGCGCCCAGTCGCTGACCGGCCCTTTTTGTAAATGGCTAGCGGCGTCTGCTAATTCGGTTAGTGATACACGTACGCCCTTAGGTGTAGTAATAGCCGCAACTACGCCGTGTAATGCTTTGATAGTGTTTTCTGTGAGGTCGATTTTAATAGTAATATCCATGATATTGGCTCCTTTGTGCTATAATAAAAGTAGGGTATTTACTCTGCCGCTGGACAGTCTGCAACACTGCCGGCGGTTTTTTTTTTCTTTTGTACATTCGTCCGGGATACAGTAGTCCCGGAGTTCGCAATTACTACAATCCTGCAATTTTAATCACCTCCTCCAATTTCAAGCGGATTAATACAAATCGCAATATTTTTCAAGATAGGCACGATCCGCATCAAACCAACGCTTTAAGTGCATTCCTGCCGGCGTCCCAATAGTTAGCATTTATTCCGCCGCCTTTCTAAGGTTTTCCCACTGCGCGACTATATCCACGATACAGCCCTTATCCGGTGTTTTTCCGTCTTGTAATTTCTTTTCGATATTGTAGGCGGTGTGGTTAGCAAACGCTGTCAGGTCTACCCGGTGTATCAGGTCATCGAGTGGCCGTTCTAGTATGGCCACTTCATACCGTGCCATCGCTAGACTTAATATGCGACACGCCTCATTCCTGACATTCCAGTCGACATCGTGCTCTTGGCAGTATTTACTAATTGCGAGCATCGATTTAAGGTGCCACAGGTGCAAACTATGGAGCCCGAACGAGCCTTGTTTCCAATTCATGATTACCGCACCTCCTTAATTGCCTTTAGGATGGACTGGAATACGTGGCCGAGGTTGTCGACCGCATCAGGTGTAATATAGTGCGCCGCGATCATCTTATACACGGTATCCGTTGACGGTACCACAATCCATAAGATTAAA
Source organism: Veillonella sp. CAG:933 (assembly GCF_000431435.1). NCBI lineage: Bacteria > Bacillati > Bacillota > Negativicutes > Veillonellales > Veillonellaceae > Veillonella > Veillonella sp. CAG:933. The sequence continues at coordinate 22,914 of NZ_HF986195.1, read as the reverse complement.
AAGGCCAAACTGATTTTAAATTTTAGTTTGTATGGTGCATCGGTAGGAAGATCCCGTCGGAGTACCCGGGCCGCTACGCGCTCCTGTTCCGCGTCCATGTACTCAATGGAGGCGCCTAAGAGGACTATACCGGCCGCCATAAAACCGGCCAGCTTAACCCAGTTCGCGAGCTCCGCGAGATAAATGAGCCACGGGTTAATTATTGGATCCATAGAGCACCTCCAACCGACCTGCGATATTAGTAAGTGTTATGTATAATGCTTTTACAAAATGCGACCGTAAGTCACAAGCTAACTCCTCGCCTAAGGCTTCACGTTTTACGCTTAACTGGCCGATAAGCCCTGCGGTCGATGCGGCCATATGCACCATAGCGCGGAGAGTGTCATCGTTACGCGGGATTTGATTTAATCGTTTTAGCAGTCGTTCGTAAGTAACGGAGCTTGAATCTAGGCCGTTTTCTTCGTTTGTTTGGATAACGCCCGCTAGTACGCAGATATTTGTAATAAAAAACTCATTTATCTTCATGGGTGGCCTCCGTTTCCGCTTCTTTACAATGTGTAACGATGGCCTCTAACGTATCGCATAAGTATTCCGTGAGCACAGCTAACGCGCTAGCGCGCATCGGGTGCCCGAGATTGCGCATAGGGCGATTAAGTGCAACTACCATACCGATACAAATTACAGAAGAGACTAAGCAGTCAATTACGGTCTTTGGCTCGATTAAATTGCAGTTGGCCGAGTGGTAATCGATATACATTTCCACCAATTCGGCTATTGTCTTTTTCCGGATGCGGCCTTTTTCGTCTATATCTACGTTGATTAATTCGATAAAATGTTTAGTTAATTCGAGTAATGCTTCTTTATTTTGTTCCATAGTTTTTACATCCTTTCTTTATCTAACTTCACCCGGGCGCCCCTGTTTAGCCCAGTTGTAGGCGTGAGGCTGTGGCACCTCGATAATAACGTCTACCGGTTCGCCGGTAGGTACCTCGATACGCTCCGCAGCCATTACCGAGGCCGCGCATGTGGCTAGCCCGGCGATCATATGCGCCGCGCTGTCCGGTAGATACTCTACGGCGCTCAGCCCGTACATTCCGGCAAACGTGCCTAGAATATAGAGCCCTGTTTTGGCTAGTTCCTTATTCATCCCTCGACCCTCCTCACTTATCAATAATTATGCACACCGTAACCACGGCCACGCCGGCGTCGTTATATCCGTAAATTTTCTTATTGTGCACCCGGAAATACTTTAGCGGTTTGAGAAAATCCTTGTAGTATTCCTCGCTAACCCACCACTCCGAGCCGTCTGTGCCGTTAAATATCCGAATTTTAGTACGCCGTTTCCCGTTGTGCAGCTCTTGCACGATACCGGAATCCGCTACGCCAAGTAGTTGGCTTTCGTCGGGAATGTCAAAAAACTTAGGCGCGGACATCGGCGCCGCTGCTTGGCCAAGTACCCGCATCATGGCGGCCGTGTCGTAGATGTTATCGGACTCCGGTATGCGAATAAGCCAGTGTGTATCGCTGAAATAGGCGTATCCGTCGCCCGGTGTGACCGATAAGAACCTATTTACCAAGCCGTCGTGTTTGGCAAAATATTTCAAAATTTCCTTAAACATGAGCCCTCCTTATTTATTAGCGTGCCGCTCTTTTAACGTGGCCAAATGCTCGGTGACTTGCTCCTCGGTTAAGTACCCGAGCACATCGCCTCCTAATATATCGACATCCACGTCATACACGGGGTCTCCGGTGTTAGGTCCTAAAATGGCCATTTCAAACAGCCCCTCGTCACCGCCGTATGATAGCGGACCGCGGATAACAGACACCGCATATCCATCGTCGAGAATGAGCTTATATTGCTCTTTGACGAGGTCGTCGAACCCGCCTCGCTGTATTTCTTGCACCTCTTGACCGAATTTAATCATAGTATTAGCCCTCCTTTATTAGCTTCTTCCGGGCTCCACCCGCCCTCGATATATTTGTGGAACGGTGCCGCGTGAATGGTGTATTTAAACCGTTTACCGCTGGCCGACGGTACGGCCGTACCCCATAACGGGTACTTGTTGAGCCGGAGGCTCGCTCTAAGATGTTGGGGCGTGATGCCCATCATTTGGGCGGCCTCCTCAACGGTTAGCGTTTTTTTCATAATATCCGCCTCCCTGGAACGGTTCCGCCCTGCGCCACCGGGCCTGGATAAAGCCCTGAACAACTCCGTGTGGCGTTTGGACTAGGCCGTCATAGTCAATGACGTAGCCTTGCTTTGATAAGAGGCCGATTACCTCTTTTCTAATCGGGCTATAGCTTAGTGCGTGATTCACAATTTTTGTGTTATCCTGGCCGGCTAACATAGCCTCGTGGATATCACGCTCGAACTTTTGCGCTATTATGCCGGCGTATAAGCTCGGGTTATCTCTTATAACGGTCCATGTTTTGTCCTCAAGTTCGGCATCAAATCGCTGTAGGGATTTGTCGTCTATTTTCACAGTTGCCACCCCCGGCTTTTGGTTTGTTTTTACATCGGCTCCCGCCGATTCAGTAAATAACTCATAAAGGGAGATATTTAGGGCATTACAAACTTTTTCGATAGTGTCTAAATTAAAACTACCGCCCGGCCGGTTTGCTAAGGATGTTATGGTCGTCCTACTTAGTCCTGTCTTTTTTGATAGTTCAGAAATATATATTTTCCGCGCCTTTAAAATGTTTCTTAGGTTGCACTGTATCACTGCAATCACCTACCATTCAATTTTGAATACCGGAGTATTAAATGCCTCCGGGTTGAATACCTCGACCCGTTGTACCCTAAATCCGGCTCCGGCAATCGCACCGAGTGCTGAGTACAGCTCCTCCGCTTCTATATCTTCGGGAACGTTAACGTACGCCCACGGCATCCCCCGGTGTGCTTGTACGACGATGATTGCGTGAATAAGATCAAACGCATCATTAATTTCGCCGTCCATGCATTCTTTAGCTCTTGTGAGGTACATCGCGGCGATCATGGCTGGTGTGGTAGTGTGGTCCATAATATCTGCCTCCATTTTTATAAAATTTCGATATTTCGATAACTTGCGCAAGATTTTAATTAAAAAAAATTCGGTCGATTGTATCTCGGTCAAGCCCGAGATATGACGCGATGTCTTGCATTTCTTTGCGATAAAAATCGCTCTCACCGCTCATTTTGCGGTGTAATGTCGCAGGCGTTACGCCGATGGCCGCCGCTACGTCGGTAAGACTTTTCCCCGACTCCATTACGTAGTATTTAAGTAAATTCGCATCCACCATATCACCTCCTTCCCGGCGTTTGCAACTTATGAGCCTATTATATATCGACAACTTGCGCAAGTCAATAGTTTTTGTTGCTTTTTTATAAAAAATTATAAAAATCTTGCATTTTTGCAACGCAAGACGTATAATAATAGTAAATAAAAGGAGGTGAAAAAATGGACTTTATGGAGCTTATACGGGAAAAAAGACGCGAGCAAAAAATGACAATGAAAGAGCTTGCGGACAAAGTAGGCGTATCCGAAGGTACTGTCTCCCGTTGGGAATCCGGAGGAATTACAAGCCTGCGCAATACTACCGCCGTTGCGTTATCTAAAGCGCTAAACATCCCACTAGAAGAATTAGTAGGACGTACAAATCGAAATGAGATAGTACACGGCGGATCGCCTAAACAGGTAATCACCTTTGACCCGGACTTTGATAAATATGGCCCCGAGGTCGGTAGGATTCGGCACGAAATACTACAAAAATATGTAAGTATGAGCGCTTTTGCCGAAATTATTGACATGCCGTATTCCACGCTACAGTCGATCTTCGGTAATTTTAAAGGAGCAACCCTGAGCAACTTGCAAAAAATTGCTACCGGGCTAAATACCACAATAGACGGCCTGATGGGGATTACTCCGCAGACGCCGGCTAACTACTCCCCGGTATTAGCAAGGGCCCAAGAGGAATTATCACCGGAGGACTTGGCGAAAGTTGAGGAAATCGCGGCCATGTATTTAAAAATAAAGGAGGATAAAACATAGAAGCACGATACAACGTGGCCACGGGCTTAGCTTGGTCGATGTACAGTCGATACGAGCTAACCGACGCACTCGTCGACCCTAAGAGGCTGCTACGCCTCGAGGGTGTCGACTGTGTATCGTATCAGACTATGGGGCTTGATGACCTCCCCCGGGCTGATGCGTATTATGACCCTCGGCCCGATATAAATGCAGTGTTTTACAACGAGGACGCGCAATTTGAGCGCCTCCGATTTACACTGGCTCACGAATTAGGACACAAGGTCCTAGGTCATCATGATATATATGCGGTAACCCTACCGCGCATAGAGCAGGAACGCGAGGCGAACGCATTCGCGGCAGAGCTGTTGGCACCGTCTCCGTTGATTCATCTTATCGGCATCACGTCAGTCGATGAAATCTGCGCCGCTTTCGACGTGTCTCAGCTCTGCGCGGAGGCCGTGCTTAAGCGTATGTATTTTTTCTCTCCGGAACGCTGGCCGCATCACGTCGATATGTTCCGGCAGCTGTGCCCCGGTTTTATCGAGGCGCGGATAAACTTACACGATAAACGATTAAGGTATAGTATTTAGAGGTGACGTATGAAAAAACTACTCGCATTATTAGCGCTAGGCACCACGTTATTTATTGCCGGCTGCGGTGAGTCGGCTACGGAAAAACAAATAAACGAATACGCTAAGGCAGAGGCGCCGGCGTATACGATTGCTAATATCGACGCCCGCAGCCGTGAGCGATTTAATGTAGAGGTTAATATCCCAGCTAAATATAGCAAGGAACAAGTAGAGGCTATCTCTAAACAGGTAGTCTCAAAAGTGTACAAGGATAACAACGGCAAGGTGTACGGGGTGTATGTACAAACCCGATTACCGGCACCGAATAACGGCAGCTATTACATGGTATACGAATACGGTCCGGACAGCTCCGCATCATGGCGCGAAAATGTGCCCAAGGACCAAAACCCCGGACTTAAATTAGATGTAGATTTATCGGAACTTTACAAATAAAAAAAAACGCCCCTACCCCGGTGCAACGGGATAAGGGCGCAGCGGCTACGGATAACCACACTACCAATTTATATTATACGCTATCCGGGCCAAAATTAATAGCCTAGGAGGTGTATTATGAGACGTGCAAACGGCACAGGGTCAATATATAAGATGACCCATAAAAAACTAAGAAAACCATATAGAGCCGTAGTATCACTCCGGCAGGATGAAGAGGGCCGGGTGATCCGTAAGACAATAGGCACATTTACGACAGCAAAAGAAGCCTTACTCGCATTATCCGAATATTGTGTAAATCCGTCAGTTGCTGACTCCCGATTAATTACAGTTCGACAAGTATGGGATTTATTAATCGAGGATTTAAAGCGCCGAAATGTTATGATTACATCGCCTTATAAGATGACAGAAAAAAAGTTAGCCGGATTAATGAACGCCCCTATTCGTGATGTTAGATTAGCGCACTTACAACGAATATTTGACGAGGATATGGGCGACTTGAAAAAATCTACAGTTAGTCAAATAAAATCAAAAATATCTATGCTGTTCAAAATGGCGATAAAAAATGACTATGTCGATAAGAACTACGGAGCTATGGTCGTTATCAACGCCACCGAGGAATCGGACCCGCTACACCGACCTTACACAAGCGACGAAATCGAGACGTTATGGATGAATACCGATGATTATCGAGTAAGAATAATATTAATATATCTATATACCGGCCTGCGATCTTCTGAATTATTGTCTATCAAAATTACAGATGTACATTTGAAAGAAAGATATTTAGTGGGCGGAATGAAAACAAAAGCCGGTAAGAATAGAATAATTCCTATAGCGGACTGTATTATGCCTTTTATTAGAGAATTATACGACAAAAATAAATTTAACCGGAGCGGGCGGCTTTGCCCTAAGGGGACGATGTGGCCCCGATATATTACGGATGCTGCGCTAAAGAATCTCGGAATTGATAGACATACCCCTCATGATACCCGTCATACTTTTATAACATGGCTAACAAATTATGGCGTGTCCGAAAAAATTATAAAGACGATAGTAGGACATAGCCAAACTGGAGATGTCACAAAAGACGTATACACTCACTTAGTCACAGATCAGTTATTAGAGGCGGTTAATAAATTACCACACACAGATAATATAAAACTCTTTCCAGGCGAAAAGAAAAGTTGTACAATGGTTGTGCAACGAGCATAGAATTACACCACTTTAGAGCGAGTATTGAAAAATAAAAATGCAGTAAGTACCATACTTACTGCGTCTGTGGATAGTATCGATAAATTAAATAAAGATTTATCGACATTGCCTTCGGGCGGCTCGGCGTGAGCCATTTATATGAACCTTACTCGACTCCTCGGAGTCGAGTTTTTTATTACCCTTTTTGATTCATTCATACTGTCTCATCTCCAATACTGCACTTACTCAAAGAATAATTTTAACTTATATTCGGAATTATATTTCTATTTACACATATTAAGCATTACTAATTTGATTATAAACCGTCTTTCATTAGAATACAATTTGATATTTCAAAATTACATTAATTTTTATCTTTATTCGAGAAAAAGGAGTCTTTACAATGCAATACAAACGTCTTGGCAACACTCACATCGCCTTCCGCCTTAATCCGGGCGAAGAATTAGTCAGTTCAATCGAAACTATTGCCCGCAAGGAAGGTGTCACTTCAGCTATGATTCAAGGCTTAGGTGCCACCAACGATATCGTACTCGAAACCTATCATGCTGATGAAAAGAAGTATTATCACCATCGCTTAACCGGTGATTTTGAAATCACCTCCATCACCGGCACTATCGATCAGCTTAACGATGATTACTATGCACACTTACATATCACAATCGCCGACCAAGAAGGTAATTCTCATGGTGGTCATTTGACCAGTGCCGTAATTAGTGTAACTGCTGAAATGATTCTAACTTTGCTTCCTGAAGATATTCACCGTGGCTACGACAAGGACGCTGATTTAAATTTATGGCAATTAGATAAGTAAGGCAGCTAATATCTCTGCAATAAATTAACCGATAGAGCTGAAATATGTCAGTAAATACGCTTGTTTTTACAAAACGAAAAATAAATCGATTTTTTTGAATTTATTTACTGCATTGAGGCCTCTCCCTATGTTATAATCAACACATAAGGAGGTATCACTATGATCCAAGAAAACTTAATTGAAATGATTAGCTCATACTTCAAACTCGACGAAGAAAAATTCAAAAATGTAGTAAATAATATTGACGGCATGAACATCAACAGTGTTGATGATATTAAAAACCTCAACTCCGACCAGTTACAAACTTTGTTTGCCAGTCTTAAAGATGCCTATGGCGAACTTAATGCTAACGAATCTGTCAAAGCCGGTTTGAATGCCATTGCCGGTAAATTTTTCAAATAAGTAAAATAACGCTGCGACCTACTTAACAGTAGTGCGAATCAGCAACAAAGCAGTTTAAAACAAACAAGGCGGTTATGCAATTTCGAAATTGCATAACCGCCTTTTAGTTACTAAATATTATTTAATTATTGACCGGTATACACGTTAAACAACTCTTCCATGTTAACTAAACCGTGTGGCGCCGGACTTACCAAGTACAAGCTGACTACTGCCAAGATTGTAACGGCAATAGCTGCATAAGAGAATGTGCCGCGTTGGCTAAATTCATACATGCCGAACAAACGCATGCCGATAGCGGCACCAACAGCTGCCACCAAGGCTTCCATAGAGAATAAGAAGTCGGATGCGAAAAGTGCCAATACACCTACGAAGGCAGCTACAAAATAAATTACCGGAATCATTACGTCCTGTTTGCTTGGGAAGGATCGACGCAATGCTTTGGCATATATGGAAATATCCAAACCGAACAAGCCTAAGAACAACAATAGGAAATTCCAAATAACCGACCACGTGCCACGGAACGCATCGCGATGTTTACTTGCATACCAAGTGAAAGCGGTTAAGCCCAAAATACCAAGACCTACTAAGATAAAGTAGTAATCAACCGGTAATAAGCGAACGGCGAATACACCGACCAAGCACCATACGGCGGCAGTCACAACACTGAGAATTACGCCTTTGAGCTCCGGCTTTTCATTGGCCGGTAAACGGTTGTACATGCTCATGGCCAATTCGGCAATAAAGCAGAAAATAAAGAAAGCAATGGCAGCCGGTGGCATAATAAAGGACAACACAACGGAACCTACGAGGGGAATCGCCAAACGCCAACCTTTAAACAATACGAGGTTTTTTATATTCAAGCGAAAATCCTGAGTCTCCGAGGTAAACCCGTTATACACCGCAAAAGTAAGCATAAATGATACTAATTCTGCCGGTGTAGCACCCCAAATTAATAATGTCGGTACTACGATAAACGATAAGGCCACACCGGTGAAACGTGAAACAACAGCCGCACAAAATCCGGCGGTCAAATAAGGCAACAGTGCAAGAACAATCTCCATGATTAACTCCATTCTACTAAGTTTAATTGAAAAAACGTTTCTTTCATACACTCTAGTATAACGAATTCAGGCCTTATAATGCAACACTTCGCCCTATTAATCCCACCTATTATTCTTACAATTATTTGATAGCTTACAGCCCTTTCTTACGTTTTTTCTTTCAGACTTTTCTTACGAACCGACTTACATTATTTTCTTTCGGCCTTTTCTTACCAACTTGCTTACGACCTTTTCTTATACCCTTGCCATGCGTCCAATCGCCGTCGCACCGCCGAATAGGAACATCCCAATTGGTCTGCAATCTGCATCGGACTATGCCCTTCCTGATAGCGCCTGCACACCTCAAACATGTCTAGGGCCAAATTATTTCCCCGCAAGCGAACGCCTTCTTCTTTTAACCGTTCCGCTACGGTAGCCGGTTTCACGTCATACAGGGCCGCCAATTCCGTCGTCGACATATGGCGTTGCTCATATAAGTAGGCCAATTCCTTAACATTTAAATACACTCGTTTATTGCTGTGGCGAATCTCAATGCCGCTATTACGCAGCGTTTTCAAAACGGTCCAACGAGACATGCGAAGGTGCTGTGCTATCCAGCCGGCGCTTTGCCCGCTGTTATACAAACTGATAATTTGGCGTTTCACAGAAGGTGTAGGCTCTCTAAAATCCGACTTCTTGTTCATTAACAGTCCCATTTCATGTAAACGGGCCGCTACGGTTGTATGGGAACATTGATAGCGAACTGCCAATTGCTTAACCCCAAGGCCGACGTTTTGATATAAGTGAGCCAATTCCGCTTCCGGCAATTGCTTGCGTCGCGTCCGCACCGGAATTTGATACACATGCAAACGACGAACCACCGTATCTTGACTACACCCCAATTGCTTGGCTATTTCCCAAGTCGACAACTTTTCTTCCGTATATAAACGGTTTAACAATTTCATTGGAATTACGACTTTTGCCATAGATCCATCTCCCCTATAAAATACACTAACTTTTCCGTCTGTCCCCTATTTTTATCCAGATAATTCAAGCGCGTTCTCCCAAAGCCTCATTCATCTTTTAACACTACCTCCATTATAAAAACCACGACGGCAAGGAGCAAGCCATCGACTCATACCATTGGTGCGCATCCGCACTGTCAGTATGAGACTCACACCATTGGTGCGCATCGTCAGTATGAAGCTCATACCAATAATGTGCATCCTATGAAAACGTCCCTATCTTTTTACAAGCCCCTTCTCTTTCGAACCCACCAATTTAAGAAATTATGGGTGATTTTTTTGCTTACATCGATAATTTACGGTATACTATAAATTACATTACATCATACAAAGGAGCTGACTATGTTTAACTTTAATCTATTAAGTATTGTAGCCGCTTTACCGGCTATCATCATTGCCATGGCCATGCACGAGTATGCGCATGCCAAAGTAGCCGACGCGTTGGGCGATGATACGCCGCGCCGTACGGGACGACTCACCATGAATCCCTTCGCTCATATCGATTTACTCGGCATGTTGATGCTTTTGCTCTTGCATTTCGGTTGGGCAAAACCGGTTATGATCAACCCGGCTAATTTTAAAAATAAAAAACGCGATGACACCCTCGTTTCGCTCGCCGGTCCGGCAGCCAACCTAGTCATTGCCTTTATATCCGCGTTCGTGCTGTTTTTCATCAATAACCACGGCATCGACGTATCTTCCGGACTTTACACGGTAATCTCGCTCATGGTAATCATTAACATCAACTTTGCCTTGTTCAATTTGATTCCCATTCCGCCTCTTGATGGAGCGCACATTGTTTCCAACATGCTCTCTCCATACTGGCAGATGAAATATTGGCAATGGGCCCGTTACGGCTTTTTGATGCTAATCTTGCTCATTTACACGCCGTTCCTGACCTGGGTGTTGATTCCGCTGCAACAAATGATTCTAAGTTTGTTTGCTATGATTCTCCAGTTCGTCTAAAACGATTTAGTGCCTATGTAGCACGCCACTTTGTTTATAGTATTTATTGTAAAAAGGGCGCTTATGAAAACACTGAAAAAACCAATCCACGTGCAGTTCGTCTGCCACGGCAATATTTGTCGTTCACCAATGGCTGAATTTGTTTTCAAAGATTTAGTCACAAAGGCAAATCTGAACGAGTATTTTAAAATCGACTCCACTGCCACCAGCCGCGAAGAAATCGGGAACGACACTCATCACGGAACAAAAAGTAAACTCCGTGCCCTCAATATCCCCTTTACACCACGAGCCGCTCGACAAGTGACCAAAGCAGATTACAATTCGGCAGATTATCTTATCATCATGGACGAAAACAATCGTCGCAATTTGAGTCGCGTAATCGGCCCGGACGCGGACGGTAAAGTAAAGAAAATGCTTTCTTTCGTCGGCGAATCACGAGATGTTAAAGATCCATGGTACACCGGCAACTTTGACGAAACCTATGATGACATCAGTAAAGGCTGCGAGGCGTTGTTGGCGGAAATTAGAAAGCAGTATAACATTTAAAACTAGCTCATCTAAGTGCTTACTTAGATGAGCTTTTTCATTTAAACAATCACCTATATATTTAAAATACATTGACATTTGTGTTATATAGAATTAAAATTAAATTACTAGTTAGGTAATTTGATTTTAAAGAGGTCAGCAAACATTATGAATAATTACATAGAGTACAATAATAAAATGGCCTTCCATCCGGGCTACTATATACAAGAATTAGTTGAGGATAGTGGTCTTACCCAAGAAGATTTTGCCAAACGCTTGGATACGACACCTAAGAACCTTAGTCTTTTAATCAGAGGCGAACAAAATTTATCTATAGATATTGCTGTAAAATTAGCTCGGCTGTTCAACAACAGCATTGAGTTTTGGCTAAATTTACAAGCAACTTATGATGCTGCCTTAGCTGAAATAAAATCATCCGAAGAACTTGAAAAAGAGCGTCAAATATTTAAATTCATTAATTACAAATATTTTGTAAAATACTTTGATTTACCCCAAAATTCAAAAAATATAGATCTGCAAATTAAAACATTACGTAATTTTCTTCAACTTTCTACCCTATTACTACTTACAAAAAAGGATCTAATAAGCAAATTTAGAGATTCGACTGATAACTTGCCCCTGAATCAAGTGATTATGGCTAATGCAATGTTACAAGTAGGTATAAATCAGGCATTACAAATTGAAGCTGTTAATTTTAACAAAACTAAATTCAAGAAGTCTATTAACTTTGTAGATATTTTGTACGCGGATAATAAATTAAATTTCAATCTTTTAAAGAAGGAATACGCTGATTATTACGATAATATTGATGACACCTTATTAAACTCAGGTGTTATTTTAACAAAAATACCTGCTATGCCCGGTACAAACTTCCGTAGTGCTACTAAAAAACTAGGTTCCAATATTATGTTATTAATTAATGATACCTATACTAAATCAGCCAACACATTAGATACTATATTTGCCGAAATGACTAATATTGCCACCGGCAACTATGGTATTACGTTAAATAATTAAATACAAAAAAATCCTCGAAGTTTACCGGAGAATGTCACAACCAATAAGTTTATGAACTAATTCTCAATTCACTTCGAGGATTTCTTTATATTCTTCAAACCTTATCTAGCTTATTTTCTGGCTTCTGCCACCGCAACAACGAATTTTTTAGCTGTTTCGGTAATTTCAGTCAAAGATTTTCCGCCACCGGTCAACGCGCCGCCTGCCCCGACAGCAACAGCACCGGCTTTAAACCATTCGGCTACATTATCAATGCTTACGCCGCCGGTAGGCATCATTTGAGCTTGTGGCAATGGGCCTTTTACAGCTTTAATGAATTTGCTGCCCACAACTTCGCCAGGGAATACTTTAACAATATCGGCACCCAATTCCAAGGCTTGGATTACACCTTGAATAGTTGTAGTACCCGGCATGCAAGCTACACGATAACGATTACATAATTTGATGGTAGCTTCATCAAATGCAGGGGAAACAACAAAAGCAGCCCCATTTAAAATAGCCATGCGAGCTGTTTCCGCATCAAGCACGGTACCGGCACCAATAACAACTTGTGCATTATCTTTGTATTTTTCAGACAAAGTCAAAATGGCTTCATGCGCACGTGGCGTGGTGAAAGCTACTTCGATAGCCGTTACACCACCGGCAATGCAGGCTTCAGAAATCTGAACTGCTTCATCCGGCGTATTACCGCGAATAACGGCAACAACGCCTATTTTTTTTACTGTTTCAATAACTTGTAATTTGTCCATGATAAAAACCTCCTAATATATCCATTACTTTATTTTTTATGTCACTATACCTAATATTAAACACCGTGCAATGCGTGTAAGCGCTTACTTTTTAAGTTATAGGTTAGGTATATAAACTACATTTTATTCACTTAACTTAGCACTCTTTTGATACGTCGCCAATTGTTCCGGTGTAGGCAATCCTTCATTATCTCCTTCCACCTGCACCTGAAGTGCAACAATCGCTGCTCCGCGGCGAACCGAATCCGCCCAACTGAGTCCTTCCAAGCGGCCGCTGATAGTGCCCACCGCAAAACCGTCACCGGCTCCAACCGTATCGACTACCTGTTCCACCACATACGCCGGTGCATAGAAGGCTTCCGCTTCTGTTTTAACAAAAGAACCTTTAGTTCCCAATTTAATAACTACTGCTTTGGCTCCTTGTTTGAGATAGAAGTCCGCAATGGCTTCCGGTGTATCAAAACCAGTCAAAATTTTCCCTTCACCAAAGCCGGGTAACACAATATCCGCTAACGATGCCAAGTAGTTGATTGTTTCACGCATAGCTTCTTCGGAAGGCCATAAAGCAGGACGAAGGTTGGTATCAAAGGAAACCTGACCCCCATGTGCTTTAGCAGCTTTCATCATGGCTATGGATGTTTCGCGGCAACTATCCGACAACGCCGCCGGAATACCGGTAACATGTAAATGATCATATTTATCCCAAGCAACTGTATCAACGATAGCCGGTTCCATATACGAGAACGCTGTGAAACGCCGGAAATTAACAACCTCCGGATCGCCTTCCAACGTTTTTGCTTTAAGTTGCATGCCCGTTCGATTCACCTCATCGAGCGTAACATAGTCCGTATTAATATGCTGTTCTTTTAAAAAGTCCAAAATATGTTGACCAAACGGATCATTGCCGACACGGCTGATATACGACATATCATGTCCTAAGCGACTCATACCGACTGAAAAATTCACCTCCGCACCGCACACATAGCGGTGAAACGTGGTTACATCTTTAAGTGCCTTCGGCTCCGTTGCCACCATGAGCCCCATAGGCTCACCAAATGTTAAAACTCTTGCCACCCTCCATACCTCCTAAATATATTTTTAAAATGCCAATATCTCTTACAGGGAGTCGCGCTCCACAATTTTGCCCGACAAAATAATATGTTGCTTCGCCATAGACGTACTACCTGAAGCCTCCGATATCACTAAATCCTCAGACGCTTTAAGACTAGCCGAAACCCTCAGCAGCAATAGACGTGCACATTCACTGCCTATTTGATGCGACGGTAATTCTATTACCGATATGCCCGGTCCGATACTATCCATCCACGGCCAATTATCATAACTGAAAAGTCCCACATCATCAGGGCTCCGTAATTTATTGCGCCTTAATAAATAGGCCATATCACTAAGTACAACACCATTACCGGCAAATAAAGCCAGCTTTTCACCGGCATCACGGGCCGCTGCCAAGGCAGAAAGAATCGCCGTTTTGAGAGACTCTTTATCTGCCTTAGTATATTCCAACGTCATAGCTTGGCGATTTGTTAAGGCTTCATACTGTGTCGAAAACTCATCAAATCGTTCACGCCGAATTCCATTGGTTCCAATTTGCCGCGTAGCAAAAAGAATGCGTTCATACCCCTTACTTAACAATAAGTCCAAACTATCCTTCGTCACCTGCTTCGTATCGACAGACACTATGTCACATTCACAGCCTTCAACCGGTCTATCTGCCAACACAATGGGCACCATGGTACGATTCACTTCGTTCAAATATGAAACATTCGCGCCGGTTGCATTGATAACAAGACCGTCCACACCTTGCGCAATCATCGACTGAATATAGCGTTTTTCCTTATCCGGATCATCACCGGCATCAGCCAATAGCACGGTAAAGCCATGTTGTTCGCAATACTCCGAAATACCGGTGTAAAGGATGGCCGAGAACGGGTTTGAAATATCTGATACGATAACACCAATCATATGACTTTGTTGCAACCGCAAACTGCGAGCCATGCGATTCGGTTTATATTCAATATCCTTGATGACTTCACTGATACGTTTACGTGTTTCTTCGGACATGAATTCATATTTCCCGTTTAAAAAGCGTGAAATTGTGGTTTTTGAAAAACCTGTTCGAGCTGCCACATCAGCGATTGTTACCTTTCCCATACAGCACCTCCCTACGCTAAAATCAATTTTTTAAGTCTCGTTCTAAGCTATGTATTCAATCACGTTCTAATTTATGCTTTAATTAACAGTCTACTTTGTTTTTATTTCACGAAATCGATTTACGAAATCGATTTCTAAACTTGTTATACTCATAATACATCATCAGAAATCGTTTGTAAAACCCTTTAACAATACTTTATAGTCATAGAACTGTCGCAATATGTAGCCTATTTATATTTTTCACAACAAAAAAGCCCGACTCTTCCCTTAATTATAGAAAGAGTCGGACTATATCCGATTTACATACTAAACTATATAATCAACCTAAAATATCTCCTGCACCAAGAACATGTACACAATGGTGCCTACGGCAATGCTAAGCAATAAATTGCGCCGCCAATAGTGAACGGCCGCCAATATTACCAAAGCAATGGCCTCCGGAATGCCGTTCGGCGCTACCGAGAGCGATACATCCTTTAAC
Organism: Veillonella sp. CAG:933; assembly: GCF_000431435.1. Lineage (NCBI taxonomy): Bacteria > Bacillati > Bacillota > Negativicutes > Veillonellales > Veillonellaceae > Veillonella > Veillonella sp. CAG:933. The sequence goes on along the minus strand of NZ_HF986195.1, from coordinate 7,464 downwards.
GAATACACCACCAAGAGCCCCATAACGGCAGCCGGCAACATATCGCCTAAGTACGTCACGATGGCCGGCGGTTTTTCCGACTTGGCAAAAACGACAAACGAAATAAAACGCGTAGCCATCGTACCAAGGACGACGGCGCCAATGGTAATCGTCATTTCCCAAGCTGTCATGAAGCCGTCCCCCCTTCATCTGCTAAATCCGTTTCTTTTTTACCCTTAAACTTATACAGTAAACTGAAGATAACTACCATGAGGGCCATGGCCGGCAGCATAAATACATCCGGCCCCAAGACAATACGCATCAAGAGCGACACGCCGAGACCGATACAGCCGGGCAGTAAATTTTTGCCCTTTAACAGGATATCCAGGAATATAACCGCAAACAAGGCCGCTAGAACAAACTCAATACCTTTTAAGTTTAAGGTAATGAATTGACTGCCTATGGAGCCCATGGCCACGCCGAGCACCCAATAGACAAAGTTCAGCCACGTCACATGAAGATAAAACCAGCCTCTATCCACATTATCCGGCAAATTTACGGTCGCGTTGAGGGCAAACGACTCATCACACATGCCGAAAATAAGGGGATATTTTTTCCACCCCTGTGAAGTATAGCGGGTTAACATGGTCAACCCGTAAAAAATGTGACGTCCGTTAACCATAAAGGCCAGAATAAACGCCCCCAACGGATCAAAGGGAGCGGTCAATAAGGCGACGGTCACAAACTCCATAGAGCCTGCAAAGATGGTCGCGCTCATAATAATCGGCAAATACCAAGGCAGGCCCTGTCCTACGGCAAAGAGGCCGTAGGAGATGCCCAGAAATAAGAAGCCCGCACAAATCGGCACGGTTAAGGGAAAAGCGTAGCGAAACGCCTCCCGCCCCGCACTCTTGTCATGGCTCTTCTTACTACCATCGGGTGAAGTGGCAGCTTCAGTCGAAACATTATTTACATTGCGACTTTCATCATTGCGACTTTCATCATTCTTCATAGGGCCCCCAAGCCTTTTCAGCAACTCGTTTAATGAGTGCCAACTTAGCAAATTGTTCTTCTTCGGTTAAATTATTGCCTTCTTCCGTAGAGGCAAAACCACATTGCGGGCTCAAAGCCAATTGGTCTTTTGGCACATACAAGCTGGCTTCTTCAATACGAGCCAATAGGTCTTCTTCTTTTTCAAGTTCAGGGAACTTGGAAGTAACGAGTCCTAATACGACCTTCTGATTTTTTATAAAACGAAGCGGTGAAAACCCGCCGGCACGGTCGGAATCGTATTCCAAGAAGAAACCGTCAATGTTACAATGACCGAACAGTGTTTCCGCCACCGGTTCATAGCCCCCCGATGAGAACCAAGTGGAACGGAAGTTACCGCGGCAAATATGCATAGTTACAGCTAAATCGTCCGGTTTACCTTCCAAGGCATAATTAATTACTTCTACATATTTTTTAGCAATATGATTTAAATCTAAACCACGGGCCGCATATTCTTTGCGTTTTGTTTCATCGCAGAATTCACCCCAAGAAGTGTCATCCAACTGAAGATAACGACAACCGGCATCATAGAATGCCTTAATCGCCTTACGATAGGCTTTGGCAATGGCTTCAAATAAAGCCTCTTCATTTTTATACTGCGCAATAGGTTCATAATGTTCTTCGCGAACACAGCAAATCAAATGGAGCATGGATGGCGACGGAATCGTAAATTTAGCAACCGCTCTATCACCGGCCGTGGCTTTTACGAATTTAAAATCTTCCAAAAACGGATGGTTATCCGGGAAGTCGATATCGCCTACGATTTTAAGAGTGGCCGCTTTAGGCTGATGGCCTTTAAAAGCTACGGACCAATGGTCCGCTTTAATACGTTCAACGCCCACCAATTGTTCCAAGAAATCTAAATGCCAGTACGCACGGCGAAATTCACCATCTGTTACAGCTTTAAGACCTACGTTAACTTCTTTATCGATTAAGTCGCGAATGGCTTCATCTTCTACCTTACGAAGTTCCGCTTTACCAAGAGTCCCCGCTTCTACTTCTTGGCGCGCTTTTTTTACAGATTCAGGTCGTAAAAAACTCCCCACAACATCATAGCGGAACGGACCTTTCCCAATTGTCTGCTTTGCATTACTCATATTCTCAATCTCCTCTCAAAAGTGGCAGCTAATAAAAAAAGTCGTCAACAAATGACGACCTACTGTCTTATCATCTGCCGGTTACCCGTTGGACTTAGCACCTTGCCTCTTGCATATGCATCAAGCAGGTTGCCGCAGCATCACCGGGCCAAATCCCTCAGCTGCTCTGGATGATTCTATAAAATTATAGCTACCTGGGGGTAAAACATTACCCTTTCGATGTATATTATAATACTTCAATCAGAGATACATGTCAACTGTAGTTATACAAAAAGAGCATCAAATACTGTGATTGTCACAAGCATTCGATGCTCTATGATTCGCTAATCGGAATATTCGTTTATCTCGTTATCGAAATAAACGTTTATTCAATTCTCAGCCTATCCTCTTATTCAGGTTTCTTGAATTTAGGGGATGTTGGGCAAGTTTCAGGCGTTACATCTTTACGTACACCAAGATCGCTACTGCGGTCGGTGAAATGAGTGTGTAACAACTGTTCGGACAATTCGCCCAATGGTTTATCAAAGAATTCAGTGTAAATTGCTTTGATTTCAGGGTTTTCATAGCTGGAACGAAGTTTCATGTTGGAATCCATATCATAGATACCTTTGATACGAGCTTCACGAACTTTGTTAGCTACCGGCATTTTAACGCGTGGCTGACCGCCGCCACCGATACAACCGCCAGGGCAAGCCATCATTTCAACGAAATCGTATTTTTTACCATTAGCTTTCATGTCGTCCAAGAATGTACGGATATTTTTACCACCATGAACAACTGCTAATTTTAATTTTTTGTCGCCAATTTTAACTTCCGCTTCGCGAACGCCTTCCATACCGCGAACTTCCTGCAAGTTAGTGTAACGTTCAGGAGTTGGTTCTTCACCGGTAATAAATTTGTAAGCACTACGAACAGCTGCTTCCATAACACCGCCGGTATTACAGAAGATTACGGAGCCACCGGTTTCAGCACCGATGTATTTATCCATCTGAGATTCTTCTACCTGAATGAAGTCGATACCGGATTCACGAATCCATTTACCGAATTCACGAGTCGTAATACAGTAATCGGTATCACGAAGCTCTTCTTTTTCCCAGTATGCAGCGGATTTATTCTGTTCAGGACGACGAATTTCGAATTTCTTAGCCGTACAAGGAGCCACGCTCACGGATACGATTTTCTCAGGATCGATATTCATCTTCTTAGCGAAATATGTTTTAATAACAGCTGCTTCCATAGCGATACAGCTGCGAGTTGTAGAAATGTTTGGTAAATATTCAGGATAGTAAGTTTCGCAGAATTTTACCCATGCCGGGCAGCAGCTTGTAAACTGTGGCAATTCACCATGACCGTTTACAACGCGTTCGATTAATTCGCTGGCTTCTTCCATAATAGTTAAGTCGGCACCAAAGTTGGTATCTACTACATAGTCGGCACCAAGTTGACGCAATGCACCAATCATTTTGCCTTCTAAAACGGAACCCGGTTCATAACCGAATTCTTCACCGATACCTACACGTACAGCCGGTGCAGTTTGGATAACAACGATTTTATCAGGATCGGCGATAGCTGCTTTTACTTCGTCCAGTTCGGAACGTTCGTTCATGGAATCGAATGGGCAAGCGGCTGCGCACTGACCGCAATGAACACAAATCGGTTCATCACCGGTAGATTCTAAATCGTAGTAGTCAAGTACACCCATAACGTCAGCACAAGCACGACGGCATAATGTACAGTTTTTACATTTAGTTAAATCATGAATGATTGCAGGATTGTTCTCTGAAATCGGAACACGACGATCAATATGTTGGAATCGACTTTCGAAACTCATAGTTTTGCACCTCACACAAATAATACTAGTTATGTATTCAATATAATCCAACCTCTGTTGGAACCGACATCGACCAAAATTGTATGGTTGTGAGTGATGTCTCTTTGTAGTATAGCAAATTAAATCTCCTGTTTTCAAATAGGAATTAGATTATCATTGTGCATTATTACTCTGCAAAAAGTATGATAATACCGCCTTTTTTAGAGGATTTAAAAAATCAAAAAACAGCCTTCGAACAAAGGCTGTTTTTATAAATATTGTTGCATTAGTTTACTACTTGTGTCTACTCGATGCGTACTTTCAACTATTTACAATACGATGTCATCAAATAGCCCCTTAGGCAAGAGATGGTCTTATCGGTGCAAAGTAAACTGAGCCAATGAGTACAGGGTCTTGCCTTTAATCACGCAAGCTGCTACGTCTGTTCTAATCAACTCTTTTACTCTGAAAACAAGCGCTATAGCGGACCAATAGCTGCATAATTCCGCCATTTCTTCCAAGTTTTGATGATAGGCAGACCATAATGAAACCATGTTTTTTTCAAATAATGTTTCACCTAATACGAGTCCCCCTATAAAAATAGCGAGGTAGATAAGCAGCGTTCGATCACTAAGATGCTCTTTATATAAAGCAACTATTAAAGAGCGTCCTCGCCACACAGCAATACAGAACAAAATTGCCATGGCACCTAAAAACCAAGGTACATACGCACCAAACCACACTTCATGTATTCCCGGAAATTCCGGTCCGGTGGCCGTCCATGCCATCGGATAGAAAACACGGCCCCAACTCAATTCACGACCCAGTGCCACTAAAAATAATACCGCCGCACTCAGCCAAAGCCACCGCGTAGAGCGAGCTCCTGACATTGACCACTTAACCGTCATTACAAAGCCGCCTAACAGTATGAGTGCCTCTATATTTTCAATCCAATTATTTTCCCAAAAAGCCCAATCGGGCAAAAGTAAGGCTAACGGCCAAACAGCTATTAACAGCACTATGCTTACTTTGTTAATTATTTTCACTCTATTACCTCCGTATCTGCTTGTGAGTTCACTTTTCGTATATCTTGTGAATTATCTTTTCGTATATCTCGTGAATGCTCTTTTTCGTATATGATGTATATATTATTAATTTCATTATTCAGAATGTTCATACATCATTAGGTACAGTTTATAAAATATTTATAATTTGTAAATAATTTATTTAAATTTTACGCTTTTTTTACAATTAATCAAACAAAAAAGAGATTTAGCGTACCACTATATACAAAATGTTCAAAATGGCATTAATAAGGTTCTTATTGTTGTTAATAATTCTCTTTATAAAAAAAATATATCAAGTTTATTTCACATGATGTACGAGAATTTGACGGTATGCATCGTTTTTCAACGTATTCTCAAACATTATTTAATATTATTTTTCATATCCGAGTGAATCTCCATGGCTTCGGCACGTTTGTATTCTCCGGTTATTTGGCGTATAATCTAAATTAATAAGAGCTACAATAATATATGTTAGCTGCTAACTCTATACATACTCACTAATTTAAACGAGGTGACAATATGAAAATCATCGTGATGGAACCATTAGGCGTATCCGCCGCCAAAATCGAAGAAGTCAGTGCCCCACTTAAAGCAGCCGGCCACGAATTCTTCTATCCTGAAACCCAGGAATTAGACCAAGCTAAATTATTGGATCGCGTAAAAGACGCGGACGTGTTGATTTTAGCCAATCAGAAATTATCCGGTGACATCATTCGCCAATGCCCGAATCTCAAAATGATTTCTATCGCCTTTACCGGCGTGGACCATGTGGATTTAGACGCCTGCCGCGAACGGAATATCACCGTTTGTAATGCTGCCGGCTACTCCACCAATGCCGTAGCTGAGCTCGCTTTTGGTCTTGCCATTTCCGTAATTCGCAATATCGTGCCTTGCGACCATCAGGCACGTCATGAAGGCACTAAAGCCGGTTTGGTAGGTTTTGAACTGTTTGGTAAAACCTTCGGCGTGGTAGGTACCGGTGCCATTGGTCGCCGCGTAGCTGAAATTGCCCTCGCTTTCGGTTGCAAAGTTATTGCCTATAACCGCAGTGAAAAACAAGATCTCATCGCTAAAGGCGTTAAATTCGTTTCAAAAGAAGAATTATTCCGTGAAGCTGATTTCGTATCTTTACACACACCGTTAACAGCTGAAACGAAAGGTCTCGTGAACGCCGACATGATTAAACTCATGAAACCGACGGCCGTGCTCATCAACACGGCTCGCGGTCCCGTTGTAGATAGCGATGCCTTAGCGGCCGCTCTTAACGAAGGTCGTTTAGCCGGCGCCGGCATCGATGTATTCGAAACGGAACCGCCAATTCCGGCCGACCATCCGCTATGTCATGCAAAAAATACCGTTCTCACACCGCATGTAGCTTTCGCCAGCAAAGAAGCGCTCGAAACCAGAGCGGATATTGTTATTGAAAATATCAAAGCGTGGGAAGCGGGCAAACCTCAAAACTTAGTATAGTTTCACAATTACAACAAAAAGCAACCGAACTTACATAACACTGTAAGCATCGGTTGCTTTTTTATAATCATCACCCTAAAGTTAATGACTGTTTAGTTTTTAGTTTTTCAAGTTTTACTCTCGGCTACAATTAATATTGGTCGTCGATAATTTCGGTGCCCTGCTCTTTGAGTGCGTCTTCCACCCATTGACGATCCGCATCACCGGTCAAAGCGGCATGCACATTAGCGGCATCTTTGGCTTGGATTTTTTTAGCCCCCTCTAACACTTCTTCCGCATCCTGCCAAGGCACAACGATAACACCATCGCGGTCCATGACAACAATATCCCCCGGATGTACGGAAATGCCGCCGCAAGCGATTGGCGTATTGATCTCACCGGTGCCATCTTTGTAAGGGCCTGCCGGATTGGTGCCGTTTGCATAAACAGGCATGCTCATAGCCTCTACCGCATCACTGTCGCGAATCGGTCCGTCAATTACAAGGCCGGCAATTTGTTTATAAATCGCATAGCCCAACATGACTTCACCCATGATCGCCCGATATTCCGTGCCCCCGTCATTGGACACCATAATAACATCGCCGGGCTGCGCCATATTGAGAGCTTTATGAATCATTAAGTTATCACCGCCACGCGTTTTTACCGTCAAAGCACGGCCTACCGTCACCGGTTGTTTAGGTGAAGATTTCAAAGAAACGCGCGGATGCAATGCACTGAGGCGCCCCATACAATCCGCCACATTTGCCGCCGGAATCCCCTGATATTCGTTCAATAATTCATCACTTACCATCGGTCTTTTTAAATACACTCGATTACCTACTGCCACTAGTATCACTCCATTCTTTTGAAAACATCATCACTTTTTGCTATGACTAGCTTATATATCTATAATACTAGATATCCTCTCTTTTTTACAAGTAAAAAGAGGTATAATATAAATAAGCACAAATAATTTAGAATGCTAATTGCAATATCAAATGCGACAAAATTT
>NZ_HF986194.1:0-10925 GCF_000431435.1 Veillonella sp. CAG:933 | reverse complement strand
ATGAGAAGCACTTCAGCGGGCTTTTAGTTGTTAGTTGTATTTGTTGTTGTTTTTAAATTATCTTACGATTTAGAAAGCAGGTAAGATAGCGCCTTTGTATTTATCTTCGATGAATTTTTTAACTTCAGGAGATTGTAAGGCTTTCATTAATTTCTGGATTTCAGGACGATTTTCGTCGCCTTTGCGTACCGCTACGATGTTAGCATATGGAGAATCTTTATCTTCTAAGTATAAAGCACCTTTAAGAGGATCAAGACCGGCTTCCAAAGCGTAGTTAGTGTTGATAACGGCGATAGCTACATCATCCAAGCTGCGTGGCAATTGAGCGGCTTCGAGTTCTACGAATTCAAGATTCTTAGGGTTGGAAGCGATATCGGCTTTGGTAGCATAAATGTTGTTAGGATCTTTCAAAGTGATGAGACCGGCTTTTTGTAATAAGATAAGGGCACGGCCGCCATTACTTGGGTCATTCGGAATCGCTACTTTAGAGCCGTTAGGCAAGTTAGCTTCCAAGTTTTTGTCGGTAATGGTTTTGGAGTAAACGCCCATTGGTTCAACATGAACTTTACCGGCGGATACTAAGTCCATTTTATGTTCGCTGATGAATTTTTCAAGATATGGCACGTGCTGGAAGAAGTTGGCATCCAATTCTTTGTCGTTAAGAGCCATATTAGGTTTTACATAATCGGTAAATTCTACAACTTTAAGTTCAATGCCTTCTTTTTCCAATAACGGTTTAGCTTGTTCCAAAATTTCCGCATGTGGAACAGGGGTTGCACCAACCGTAATGACTGTTTTACCGGATGTTCCGGCGGATGCGTTGTTGTCGCTGCCACAACCGGCCAAAAGTAAGGCACTCCCCAAAATAGCAGCAGCTGCTAACGAAAATAATTTTTTCATGTCTCTACCTCCTCAAAATAGAAAAACTGCACGAAATGTATCGGAATAAAAAAGGCGGCTCGGTAAAACCGAGTNNNNAAAGGCGGCTCGGTAAAACCGAGTCGCCTACATTTACTTCGTATCTCTCGGTATATACCGCAGGATTTAGCACCATCGAATGGTTGCCGGATTTCACAGGGCCAGTCCCTCCATCACTCTCGATAACAGTCCGTATTTAATTCTTTCGTTAGTATAGCATGAGGGGACAAAATTGTAAAGAGAAAAGAAATAAAATTAGAATGCCGGTAAGATAGAACCTTTGTATTTTTCTTCAATAAACTGTTTGGTGTCAGGAGAGTGAAGGGCTTCTACCAATTTTTTAATCTCTGGGCGATTTTCATCTCCAGGACGAACGGCAATTAAATTAGCATACGGCGAATCTTTGGAATCTAAGAACAACGCATCGGCTAACGGATTTAAATTAGCACCTAAGGCATAGTTGGCATTAATAGCGGCAATATCTACGTCATCAAGGGTTCTAGGTGTTTGAGCCGCTTCGACTTCAATAATATCTAAGTTCTTAGGATTGGCAACGATATCCAATTTGGTGGAATAAATATTATTAGGGTCTTTTAACGTAATGAGACCGGCTTGTTGTAATAACTGTAAAGCACGTCCCGTGTTGGTCGGGTCATTAGGAATAGCCACTTTACCCCCGTTTGGTACGGCTTCTTGTAAGTTTTTGTCTTTGATTTTATTGGAGTATAAGCCCATCGGTTCGATATGTACGGCACCGGCAGACACAAATTTCATATTATGTTCTTCTTCAAACTTTTTCATGAATGGGATATGTTGATAGAAGTTGGCATCGATTTCTTTGTCATTTAAAGCCAAGTTAGGTTTGATGTAGTCGCTGAATTCGATAATTTTAAGGTCTACCCCTTCTTTGGCCAATTTGTCTTTTACATGTTCCAGAATTTCAGCGTGTGGAACCGGTGAAGCACCTACGGTTAAGGTTACTTTTTTGTCAGAACCGGCCGCGGCATTGCCTTGATCAGTGCCACATCCCGCGAGTAGTAGGGCGCTGCCTAATACGAAAGTAGCAGCTACGGATAAAAACTTCTTCATGTTAATACTCTCCTTTTGTCTCAAATACTATAATAAAAATAATATAACAAAAATTGAAATTCATGGTTATCCTGTATCCCCAAATACAAAATAGTAAGCGATGGGTAATAAAAAAACGATGCCCTTGTATTCCCAAGTCATCGTTACTTTGTTGTTATCTCTCGGGACATGCCGCAGGATTTAGCACCATCGAATGGTTGCCGGATTTCATAGGGCCAGTCCCTCCATCACTCTTGATAATATCGCTATTGAATTTCTTGAGGCTGATTATAGCATGAGTAAATCACACTTGTAAAGTAGGAAATTTAAAATTTTCTATTTTTTTGAAAAATACAGATGTTTTGTCATGCTGGTAAGATCAATGAAAGTCTCGTTGTACACGTTTGGAGTTAAGTTCCGTAATAAAATATCAGGGGCAAACAAAAAGAGCAACAACGAGGAATTGTTGCTCTTTTTGCTTAAATTGTAGGTATTGAAAAGATTCTACGTACCAAAGCTTTTGAGGTTGATTGAGGTTAGGGTATTATAAAGCGTTTGGCAATGTGAAGAACCAGATCTGGCTTTGTTGTTCAGCCGGAGCGTTTTGTTTCAAGCTGATAGTTACATCATGAGGTGCTTTGTCTTCGTCATAAATCATAACTTGTTTGTCAGCATCGTAGGTGTAATCATCTACTTCAGCATCTGCTACCGCTTTGTCTTCTACGTTGATGTCTATACCGAAGTCGTTGTCGTTAACAACTACGATAGTTTTGCGGTCTGGCATGAGAGCTAGACCTTCGGCTTTTTCAATATCCCAGCCCTGAGCGCGTAAGTCGAGTACGAGCTCTTTCTTAGCCGGTACGATTTGACCGTCTAAAAGACCGAGTTCGAGGTCACCGTTGTTAGGAATGGCGGTAGCACCGTTAAGGTCTACTTTGTAGATAAGATTCTGCATTTTGCCGTTTTGTTTGCCTTGTTCGATCATGAGGAACTGGCCGTTGCCGATAGACGTAATATCGCCGATTTTGGCAGCGCCGGTGTTTTTATAACCGGTGTCTACAGGGTAAGCATACATAGTAGTAGCTTTCGTTGTAGGATCGAGTTCAACGATGCGGATATATTTAGCTGTTTTGGCTGTTTTGCCGTCGATGTTCATCGGGCTTTGGATAAAGGCGAATACATGGCCGTTTTCATCGACCGTAACGCCTTCACTGCCGCGATTTGGAACACGGTTAGCTAAAATGGTAGGAAGGCCCTGGCCGGGACCGTATTTTTCAAGGATATTGCCTTTTTTATCGACTTTGGCTACGAATGGACCGTATTCGTCACTAATCCAGAAGTTGCCGTCTTTGTCGAGGGAAATACCTTCCGTATCAAGACCGTTTACGTCAGTGCCCAAGTTATTCATGTTGAAGTCTAAAGCCACTTCGTTAGTGGAACCGGTGAGGCCGGATGGAACCGGTTTGCCGGAGATGGCTTTACCGTTTACTTTGAGCGGAATGGATTTGATGATGTCCGCACGATCTTTGGCGGGATCCACTTTGATGATACCGATGCTTGGTGTGAAATCAGGGGTAGGGAAGAACTTCCCGGACATTTTTTTACCGTTTTTCACATAGGTTGGAATGTCGCCGTTAGGACCGCGGTCGGTGATGGCATAGAATTCAATCGTGCCGTCTTTGTTGATGGATTTCAAAGCAAGGGCGGAGCCGTAACCGGGGTTGATTTTGTGGTTAAAAACAGTTTCGTTGCCGGCATAAGGCAACTGGAATTTGTCTGCGTTAACGATGTAGGACGTTGTTTGAACGCCGTCAGCCGCAAAGCCAAGGCCTCCCATAGTTGTAAGCGTCATACCTAGGGCGAGTAAGCATTTCCATTGTTTTTTCATTGTTATCATGCACCTCCAGAAAATTATGCAGTTCGCATATGTAAGCTGATTATATCAAGAGATTATCAATGAATGGTAATGGAAACGTAAGGAGTATGTAAAAAATAAGGAGTGGTTATATATAAAAAAGTTGATGTAAAGTAGAATGCGAGTAGACATAAAAAAAGCACTGCCTGACTAATCAGACAGCGCTTTTAGCTCTGGCGGAGAGAGAGGGATTTGAACCCTCGGTACGGTATCACCGCACACATGATTTCCAATCATGCTCCTTAAGCCGCTCGGACACCTCTCCACGTCGTGTAACGTACTTTAATAGTATAAGGGAAAGTAAATAACTTGTCAATCACGAAAATAAAAAATTACGAAGATTTTTGTACAGGGCTTAGGGTAGCATATTAGTTGTTAATGGAACATCCTATAAGAATTCACTCTGCTATGAGGAGTTAGGAATAGCTGTGAATTTTCAGTCGATAGTAAGCAAAGTAGACATCTTCTTTTGAAAAATCAAATAAATCTTTTAGTGTCACGTCCAGCACATTGGCGAGGGTAAGCAAGATATCAAGTGTTACGCCTTCAATTTGATAGCCTCGTTCCAGTTTTGAAATATAACTGACACTGATTCCGGTTTTCTTGGCTAAATCTTTTTGCAACCAGCCTTTTTCTTTGCGCAAATAGGCAATTTTATACCCTAAACAATTGAATAGAGCATTGCCCCGCGGAATACCATCGTCAGGCATTTCTACGTGCATTGGCGAGACAAATAACGGCGCAAAAGCCAAGGCTTCCGCACGATTCTCCAAGCCGAATCTCGCTTTGCGTGCCAATATTCTTCGCTCTGTTCGTCTTTGAAAGCGCATCACGCCTTCATCTTCGGCTACTTGTGAATTTGTAAATTCCGGTGTAACATACTTTTGGTCTTTATCTTTTGGACTCACCACATACGCCTCCCCGTTGTGGTATATTCTAAGCAGAACCCTATGGATAGTCGTTGCTACGCGGCTGATTCATAATTTAGTTTAAGGCTAGAATATAAACATCATAAAAAATGTATAATTCATAATAATGTCTTTATCATACGCTTTAATTATTTGTTTGTCTAACAGTTTTTGGTTCTAATGGCGGGATAATTATGCTTATTATGTCTATGACTGTCATCGTTTACCCTTAATACAATTCCGGACGTCTATCTCTAAACACGTTAATCTTATTCCGAATCTCTTGAATGACACTCAGATCAATGGTGCCGATGGCGATTTCTTCATCCTTACCGAGATGGAGGATTTCTTCGCCCCACGGATCGAGGAGTAAGGAGTTGCCGGCTGCTTCCACTTTGCCGATGAAACCGGATGAGTTCACCGCGCATAAGAACATCTGGTTTTCAATGGCGCGAACGGTGTTTAAAAGTTCCCAATGACGAAGGCGCAAGGTAGGCCATTCGGCAGGTATGAAGAATACATCGACTCCTTCGAGCGTCGTTTTACGAATGATTTCCGGGAAGCGGATGTCATAGCAAATGACGCTGGAGCAAGGAATATCATCGAGGAAGAAGCGGTGCGTATGGTCGCCCCCTTCAAAGTACTGATCTTCTTTGGCCGGGAAGAAGCCGTGGATTTTATCGAATTCGGAAATGACATTGCCTTTACGGTCTACCACGTAGGTTGTGTTGTACACTTTATCATCACGTAAGGTGGCTACGGAGCCGCCCACAATATTCACATCGTGCTTTTTGGCAAGATCGCTCAGCATAGTTTGGGTGCGGTCACCGTTTTTGTCGGCCTCCTGAGGAAGTTTTTCGGTCATCTTAAACCCGGTGTTCCATGTTTCGGGGAGGACAATAATATCCGGTTTTTGCTGTGCGGCTGTTTCAATTAACTCCGTGGCGTGGGCGTAGTTCTGTTCCACTTCGCCGGCGGCGATATTCATTTGCACAAGGGCGATTTTCTTTTTCACAAGAGAGGACTCCTTTCGTTTTTTCAAAAAATAAAACTTCATCTGAGTCTATTGCTATAATGTTATATTTATTATTCGAATCTACTTCAAGTATAGGAGTCGATTTGATTCGGTGTCAATAGGCATAGGACAATTCTTTATGATATAATATAAAGTGCATAAATGTTTTTAGAAGACAATTGAATAAGTAGGAGGCTTATAATGAAACGTTTCATAATAGTCTTGGGATTGATGTGGGGCCTTATGATGTTAATCGCCGGTTGTGCGGCGGACACCAAAGAACCGGCTCCGGAAGCAGCTAAACCGGCTGCGGTTAAGACAGAAACGACGGTGGCTACAGCGGTACCTAAAGGAATTCCGGTACTCATGTATCACAAAGTGGGACCTGATGAAGACAATGATGCGGTAATTCGCGAGGATTTATTCCGCGCCCAAATGAAATTATTGCACGATAAAGGGTTCAACCCGATTACGATGGAACAATTAAATGACTACGTCCGTAACGGTAAAGCGATGCCGGTTAAACCGGTGGTACTCACCTTTGATGACGGCTATGCCGATACCTACAGCATCGTGTATCCGGTGCTCAAAGAATACGGCTTCGCCGCGACGGTATTTGTAAATCCCGGCGATGTGGGGACCCGTTTGACGTGGGAACAAATTAAAGAAATGCAAAAAGGCGGCGTTACCATTGCCAGTCACGGCTATGATCATGTGCGCATGAACGAACTTTCGAAGAGTGAACAGCTTGATAATATTGTCAAAGCTCAAAAAGCTCTTAAAGACCAATTGGGTATCGACAATAAGTGGTTCTGCTACCCTTATGGGCGCCAGGAAGAGTATACTCAAAAAGCGGCCGAAGATAACGGTATTTTGCTCGCTGTAACTATGAATCCGGGTTGGGTTCACCACGGTGATAATCCGTATGCCTTGCAGCGCATCTGGATAGGTAATGCAGTGGATTTGAAGCATTTTGAAGAGCGTATTACCACGGAGGATTACACCGATTTATAATAGATAGGAGTAAAGGATGAAACGATTTTTTAGCAGAGGGTGGGTAAAATTTATACTCGTCATGTTTATTTTTACCGCTGTCACATCACCGATTGTGGTGCTGTTTGGCCCTTTTGATAATCTGAAACGAACCGTTGTGGGGGCGATTATGCGTTCGCGTCATCCACAGTACATTACTTGGTTGTTTAATCAAGACGAAATCAACATGATTCTCGGGACGGTGGGCACCGTGCGGAGTCAGGATTTATTTAAGTTTAAAGCACGTGAAGATACGACGCTCAAAATGCGCCGCATTGAGTCTACGCGTTATGTGGGTTACGTTCTTGAAATTCCGGATCCTCGTCGCGTGAAGGTGGCAACGGCCAAAAACATTCAGGAAAAAGGGGAGACCGTAAGTAATATTGCCAAGGATAATGATGCGGTAGCCGCTATTAATGCAGGCGGTTTCCACGATCCGAACGGTACCGGTACGGGCCGTTTGCCATATGGCTTTATTATGCAGGATGGCAATTATGTTATCGGTAAGGACGTAGGGCCCGATGAAGCAGTTGATTTTGTCGGTTTTACGAAGCAAGGCAACTTAATCGCCGGTACCTATACTAAGACGGAATTGGCTGACATGGATGCGGCTGAAGGGATTACCTTCGGACCGCCGCTTATTGTGGATGGTCAAAAGATGATTACCGACGGTGACGGCGGTTGGGGCATCGGCCCGCGTACGGCTATCGGTCAGAAAAAAGACGGCACGGTGGTTTTCCTCGTTATCGATGGACGCCAACCGGGCTATTCCACGGGGGCAACGCTACGTGATGTGCAGGATGTGCTTTACGAAGAGGGCTGCTATATTGCGGCGAACCTTGATGGCGGGTCCAGTACGACCTTGTATTATAACGGCAAAGTTGTTAATAAACCGGCCGATTTATTGGGCGAACGGATGATTCCGACGGCCTTTATTGTTGAATAGGAGGGGCTATGGCATCGTTTGGTAAAATAATGACAGCTTTTGCACTGGGCTTGGCCTTGCAGGGTGGCATCTATTACTACTTAGATCAAATTTACTTCGCCCCGACTACGGATTTTGAAGTAACGGCCAGTGATGGTCAGGAAAAAGACGGCAACTTCCCTGAAGTGGACGGGAATAAATATTATTCCGAAGGTCATAAGTATATGGCGGTAGTAACTCAGGATTCCGTTAAAGTGTACAAGTCCGGTGAAAAAACACCGACCAATATTGATTTAAAAGGTCGTTCGGTAAGCTATTTCGAATGGTTACCGGATCGCGATTTGGCGATTATGGGTCTTTACGGCGGGGCCTCCGATAATGTGGTATTGGCCCGTTTTGACCCGGAAAGTCCGGAACATGAAGTGGATACCACCATGGAAGATTTGCCGGCCGACAGTAAAATCGTGGATGCCGCTTTCTCCACGGCTACCAACGTAGTATACATGAAGATTAAAGTGGCCGATAATGCGTACCGCATTTATCGTACCGACGCGAACTATGATACGCGCCGTGTTTATATGCAGGCATCCAATATCGGGCGTATCGCCGTTTTCTATGACGAAGATATTTTCTTCTATGATAATGTACGTACCGGTGACGTATTTATGTTTGACGGCACGGAAGGGGGCTGGCGTGTTATTAATCCGCCGGGCCGCTATCGCTTGATCGGTGTGGATAAAGACAAAGATATTTACATCGCCAAGGTGGATGAGGATGATAAGGCCTTATCTGTCATGGAAGGGCGCCTCGGCGTTGGATTTGAAACGGTAGATACTTTTGCTACGCCGCAGGATTTAAAAGATATTACGGTCGCATCGATTCAGAAGACGATTGAAGATAAACGGTCGTCCGGCACCGGTAGTGACAATAAAAAGTAATAAATAAGCATAAACAGACTTTTGGTGTTAATTATGAGGTTTATGCATAGGTAAGAGAAAAAGGTCTGCTACAGCAGGCCTTTTCTCGTTTTAATAGTGAAAGGAAGAGTATTATGGCTAAAATTAAAATTCAAAAAGGCTTGAGCGATGCTGATATGTTTAAGAATGTGAAGGAAGAAGAAACCTTCGAAACGGCTATGCTTAAAGGGGAAGCGGCAGCCCGTCGTCCGGCACCGCTTCGCAAATCGCCGGCCAATAGTCAGGAAGCCTTCTATCGTGAGTTTTTAACTGAGAAAGTGGAAACCCAAATCGGTAAGCTCTTGTTAGATATCAAGATGGAATACTTTAAGGACGGTTATGGTAATTTCTCTATTCAAGTTAAAAAAGATGGCCGTAATATTGTGATTGAAACAGCTCCTAAAAAAATAAATAATTAATATAAATATATATTTATGAGTAATCGGTATTGTAAATATGTTGACAAAGAAAGTCATTAGTAGTCTAATAGATATGTGAGACGAATACAGAGACTGCCCTGAGGTAGACAGCAGGTATTCGTCATAAGCGTAATTTTAGAGGATATGGATTGTTAACATCTGTAAAATGTGGAAGGTTTTATGGAGTGGCAGAGAACAATTCATCTCGACAGTGAAGGAGAAGGAGTTATGAAAGCGAAAAAAGTAAGAATCATGGAAACCGTCCTCCGCGATGGTCATCAGTCCATTTTGGCAACTCGTATGCGTACCAGCCAGATGTTGCCTGTATTGGAAAAATTGGATGCGGTAGGTTATGAAGCATTGGAATGTTGGGGCGGCGCAACATTTGACAGCTGCCTTCGTTTCTTGGACGAAGATCCATGGCAACGTCTTCGCACGTTAAAAGCTCATCTTAAAAATACTCCATTGCAGATGTTGTTACGTGGCCAGAACTTATTGGGCTACAAACACTATGCTGATGATGTAGTAGAAGCATTCGTTAAAAAAGCTAAAGAAAACGGTATCGATCGTATCCGTATTTTCGATGCTTTGAACGACCCTCGCAACATGGAAGCTGCTATTAAAGCAGGTAAAAAAGCAGGCGTTCATGTACAAGGTACTATGGTTTACACTATCAGCCCTGTACACACCAACCAGATGTTCGTTGATGTAGCCAAAGAATTGAAAGAAATGGGCATGGATTCTTTATGTATTAAAGATATGTCCGGTTTGTTGGCTCCATACGATGCAGTATCCTTGATTCAGGATCTTAAAAAAGCATTGGGCGACGACATGATGATCGACTTACACAGTCACTTCACTTGCGGTCTTGCCAGCGCTACTTACTTAAAAGCAGTTGAAGCCGGTGTTGACGTAATCGATACAGCTTTAAGCCCATTCGGTCATGCAACTTCCCAGCCTGCAACTGAAAGTATCGTTGAAATGTTCCGCGGTACTGAATATGACACCGGTTTGGATTTAGCCGCTCTTCGTGAATTGGCTGAATACTTCCGTGGCGTTCGCAAAGAAATCGCCGATGAATTCGGTATTACTCCGGCTCATGAAGTATTACCTGAAGTTCGTCATTACCAGATTCCTGGCGGCATGTTGTCCAACACTCAGAACCAGCTTCGTGAAATGGGCATGGCTGACAAATTCTTTGATGTTATGAACGAAATGCCTAAAGTTCGTGCCGAACTCGGTTACCCTCCATTGGTAACTCCTACCAGCCAGATCGTTGGTACTATGGCTATGATGAACGTTAACTTTATGGCAAACGGAATGGAACGTTACACTATGACTCCTAGCGAAGTTAAAGACTTGGTACGCGGCAAATATGGTCGTTTACCTGCTCCTATCAGCGAAGATATTCGTAAGAAAATCATCGGTGACGAAGAACCTACTACTTGCCGTCCAGCTGATCTTATCCAACCTGAATTGGAAATGTACCGTCAGAAATTGGGTGAACTTGGTTACCAGAATTTCACTGATGAAGACGTATTGTCCTATGCTATGTTCCCAGAAGTAGCTTTACAGTTCTTCGAAAAACACAGCAAACAAGTTATTCTTAAAGAAATCGACCTTCCACGCGAATAATTTGTACCATTGAACGTAGCTGACTTCGGTCAGTAAAATAAATAACCATGTTGCTTAAAGACCGTGCTGTTGGTACGGAGCCTTGAGTAACATGGTTATTTTAATTAGAGTTATAGGACAAAAAGTGTGTGTAA
>NZ_HF986193.1:0-5793 GCF_000431435.1 Veillonella sp. CAG:933 | reverse complement strand
CTTTAGCGCCCCAAAATTTGACAAAGAGCCATAAAAAGACCTAAAACCCTTATAAAACGGCTTTAGGTCATATGTTTTATCCAAAAATTTTTTCATCGACAGTAAGTACGAGGATTTTTTCGCGCCTATCCGTACCGTCAAATAAATCACGACAGTCGATGATATCCTCAACAGTCAGATTTACATGATTGAGTAAAAACGCTTCCGTTTCTTCGTACGGATAGTAAAAGAAGAAGCGCAAACGCCGCGGTTCTTGATAAACAGAATCGAATATATTAGCCAATACCCGCTTCAAGGTATGTAACGCAAAGGGATTGAATAAAAAGCAGCAATCCACTTCCTTCGGCACTTTGAACGCTACCGCATCACCGTGAATAAATTCGACGCGCTTACCGGCCACGGCCGTCTTCTGATTATCCAGCGACCGTTCCCATAACCGCTCGTCAAATTCCACGCCGATACAACGGCAACGAGTTTCATGAGCTAGAAACAGACTGACCCGCCCTTTACCGCTGCCATAGTCGATTAGCGTACTCCGTTTACCGATATAGCCCGTACTGATTAAACGTTCCAGCACCGCATAAGGAGTGGGCTCGTACGGACGATGTTCACCGTCGAACTGACTGTCATCGCGACCGGCCGTCTTAATATTCAGCAACCGTTCCCAAGCTTGCTCATCCATACGTCTACTCCTTTACAACTTATCTTATTCGGCACTTTTTACCACATTAGAACTTACCAAAGTCTCCGTGCCGTCGTGTTTTTGACGAATAGAGGCAAAGATAGTCCCCGAAATATTATGCCATACACTGAAGATGGCCCCCGGCAAGGTAGCCAGCGGATTCATGGCAAAGTGAAGCGTGGCGAGCGACACGGCGAGGCCGCTGTTTTGCATGCCCACCTCAATGGTAATAGCCGTTTCCTTAGGATAGGAAACACGCAACACTTTAGCTGCCGTAAGCCCGAGGCACATGCCGATAAGATTATGCAAAATCACAACCGCCAATACGACGAGGCCGGCTGTAAAAATCTTCGTTACATTCACCGAAATAATCCCGGCAATAATCATAACGATGGCGATGGATAACACCAACGGCATCGTAGCCAACAAGGCTTCCAATTTTTTGCCAAAGAAATGATGAATGGCAATGCCCACCAACACCGGAATTAATACAACTTTAACTACGGACATAACCATGGCGAGGAAAGATACTTCCACCCAGGTACCGCCCAGCGAATAAATCAAAAACGGCGTCAATAACGGTGCCAACAAGGTTGACGCAATGGTCATGCCCACGGATAGGGCCACATCACCTTTGGCAATGTAGGTAATCACATTGCTGGCCGTACCGCCGGGGCAGCAGCCTACGAGAATCACACCGATGGCAATATCCGTCGGCAGATTAAGGACCTTACAAAGCACATAGGCCGTTAACGGCATAATCGTATATTGCAACAATACGCCACCCAAAATCACTTCTTTAGGATTGGCAAGAACCATTTTAAAATCATTGGCCCGAATAGAGAGCCCCATACCGAACATGGCGACACCCAAAAAGACCGACGTATAACTTACGGTCCAACTAAACATGGAAGGCGTCACACACGCCCAAATAGTAAACGCAATGATAATCACACCGATATACTTAGTCACAAAGCCGGTCAGGCTTTTTAACGTCGAAAGCAACGGTTTCATAGAATCACCCGCCTTATTTAGCAGCACTGTCAGCCGGATTAAAACTGAAATTATCAATCAAGCGTGTTTTACCGATATAAACAGCCATGGCCACCAAGACCGGACGATCGATAACATCCACATCTTCCATGGTCAAGGCGTCTACCGCTTTAATATATTCAATCTTCGCCATTGGTTCAGCCGCCACGATATCTGTAATGGCCTGTACCAATTCAGCTGCCGGCATCCCTTCTTTAATATGTTCCTTGCCATAAAAAATCCCGCGGGACAAGCAAAGCGCCGACTGCCGTTCTTCCGCCGACAAATAGGTGTTACGCGAAGATTTGGCAAGGCCGTCTGCTTCACGTACGATTGGACAACCCACAATTTCAACAGGGCTGTTCAAATCTTCTACCATCTTACAGATAATCGCCAACTGCTGGGCATCTTTTTCGCCGAAATAAGCTTTATCCGGCGTCACAATGTTAAATAACTTCGTCACTACCGTACAAACGCCGTGGAAATGAATTGGACGGAATAGACCGCATAAATGCTCATTCATATCTTTTACAACAACGGATACTTTCGCATCGGTATACATTTCCTTCGGATCCGGTCGAAACATCAAATCGGCCCCCATTTCTTCACATAAAGCCGCATCACGGGCTTCATCACGCGGATAGGATTCTAAGTCTTCATTCGGGCCGAACTGCGTAGGATTAACGAATGTGGATACAACCACATGATCATCTTCTTCGGCAGCACGCTTAATCAGCGACGCATGACCTTCATGCAAAAAGCCCATCGTTGGTACCAAACCTACTGTTTCACCGGCACGACGCCATGCTTTAACGGCATCACGCACTTCTTTAATCGTATTTACTGTTTTCATATATTTTACGTCCTTTCACAAGTTGTTTGTAAAGATAGCTCTGCTCTGACAGCACAATTACTTCATATCGGCTAACAAACCATGTTTTTCGTAATTTGTTACCCTCACAATGGCATTCTTTTCATCCACAAACACTACGGACGGTTTATGAGTTTTAACTTCTTCGTCGTTTAATTGTCCATAGGCCATAATAATCACTACATCGCCGGGACAAGCGCAACGAGCGGCGGCGCCGTTCAAACAAATCACACCACTGCTAGCTTCGCCGCTAATGGTGTACGTCTGAAAACGTTCCCCGTTATTTACATTTACAATATCTACCTTTTGGTATTCCAAAATACCGGCAGCTTCGAGCAACTCCGTATCTACTGTAATACTGCCTACATAATCTAAAGCGGCTTGCGTCACCGTGGCGCGGTGAATTTTACCCGCTAATACTTCACGTATCATTCGTTTCTCCTTTACTATAGGCCTCCCACTTTGAGGCAATAAAAAACGGCGTTCGCGGAGATTTCTCCATCGAACACCGAAAATAGACAAACTGAGCCCTTCCCGTATTAGACATCGCCACGTGCGTGCGCTTGCCCATACTTAAAGCGGCTGTTTATTCTTACATGAAGCATTGTGTGTCAGATAGAGTATAGTTTCCACAGAATACTATCTCCCACTGCAGTATACCATAAATTTTAGCTAACACCTAGTCTTCCTTAACATATTTTCTTTTCAAAATAAATTGTTTGATGGCTTAGCCCAGGCAATTGAGTCACCTTCGTAATAGTGAAACCAAGGCTCAAATACATATCTTTTAGCCAAGGATGCGTATCAGCGGTGCCCAATGTAACGAAGGGTGCTTTCAGTTGATCCCGTAAAATCACCGTTTCTATCCATTGAAGCATCTGTTTGGCATAGCCTTGCTTTTTAAAACGAGGGGACGTTACAAAGTGGCCAATATGAGGAAATTCACGCGGTCCTGGCTTTGGCCCCCAAGGCATGCGCAAGGTAATGGAACTAGCCAATTGACCATCCACAAAAAGACCATACGTAGGATGGGTTTCTACCCAAGCAGTTGCGTCCGCTTCCGTCATATGACTAGCTGAAAAATCCACACCATAGTCTAAATTGCTAGCATAGCCTTCGTGAAGGACTTCATAATAGGCTGGCCCATCCGCTTTAGTAAGTTGCCGATAGGTAATCTCCTTTTGAGCCTTTTGAGCATTTTGCAATTGACTCATATTACATAATCCTCCCACTGCCCTAAATAGCGATTTAAGAATTGTCGTGTCCAATCTTCTCGTGGATTGCTAATCACTTCTTTAGCGGTGCCTTGTTCCACAATAACGCCTTGCTCCATAAAAATAACTTGGTCAGCTACTTCTTTGGCAAAGGCAATTTCATGAGTCACTACAATCATGGTAACATGCATTTCACGGGCAATATTCTTAATAGCCCCTAATACTTCGCCCACTAATTCAGGTTCTAAGGCACTCGTTGGTTCGTCAAATAAAATGACCGCTGGGTCCATCGCAATGGCACGAGCAATCCCCACGCGCTGTTGTTGACCCCCCGATAGTTGCACGGGATAATACGCTTCAAACCCTTTCATGCCTACCGCTTCTAAGCACTGTTCCGCTTTGGCACGAGCTTCTGACTGTTTCATCTGCTTAACGGTCACAAGCCCTTCCATAACATTTTCAAGCGCTGTCATATTAGAAAACAGATTATACATCTGAAATACCATAGATGTATGACGGCGAATATTTAATATTTCCTTCTTTGAGGCCTTGTGCAAATCTACCGTTATATCATTTAAGGTCATCTGACCAGCATCAGCTTTTTCTAAAAAGTTAAGCGTCCGTAAAAACGTTGTTTTACCGCTCCCCGACGGACCTAAAATAACGGTCACTGAACCAGTCGGCACCGTCATATCGATACCTTTTAAAATTTCACGGTCCCCAAAGGATTTTCTTACATTTTGTATCTCTATCATAGAATCCTCTAATCTCAATTAACTACACAGCATTGCCGCGCTTATATTTACTCATCATATGTTCTAGTCGTTCAAAGATAAATTCAAAACTATACCTAGGCTCCAATAAATGAGCGCTACCACGATATACGCTTCAAAATACGCCGAATTATCTTCTACATACAGCTTGGCGGACCCTAATAATTCCACTACCGTAATCACAAAGACGATACTAGTACTTTTCATAGTATTTAAAAACTGATTGGCAAACAAAGGCAAGGCAAATACAGCCGCCTGTGGTAATACGACCCGGCGAGAAGCTTGTGCCCAAGTCATGCCAATAGCTAACGCTGCTTCCACCTGGCCCTTAGGCACAGATTGATTAGCCGCGCGGAAAATTTCACTCAAATAAGCCCCTGTATGTAAGGTTAAGCCCACAACAGCAACTAGCGAAACCGGTACTTTTTCATAGGGCACATGCACGCCGGTTTGATCTTCTAAGGCTAAGAACAAAATGGGCAAGCCGTAATAGACTAAATATAAAAGCACCATGTTTGGCAAGCTACGACAAACGATGACAAACACATCAGCCAACTGGCTAAGCACGGGAATGCGATTAAGCTGTGCTACCGAACTAATAAGACCTAGCAAAATACCAAACCCAACGCTAGCAAAAGTAAGCCACAAGGTTACTTTTACATAGCCTAGGACATACCAAAAAGTCCCGCTTATATATTGAAAACTAATTATACTGGTTGATTCCATGTGCCTCACCCCTTACTTGCTACGGTGCGTGCTGCTGTATGGCGCCCTACTCGTTCACTAATGGAGTAACGACGCTCTAAGAACCGCCCAATTAACGAAATAATCAATACTAACATACCATAAATAATGGCTACGTCCACAAAGAGTTCTAAACTTCGCTGTGAGTTAGCACCCATCAAATCAGCGCGGCGCATAATGTCTACTACGCCTACGTTGAAAATTAACGAAGTCCCTTTCATCATGCCGATAACACTGTTGATGAGCGGCGGAATCGCCATGGTAAACGCCTGCGGTAAAATAACCCGACGATAGCTTTGAAAGCTCGTCATTCCCAAGCTCATAGCCGCTTCTTTTTCACCTTGTGCCACTGCCTGAATGCTACTACGCAAAATTTCAGAACTATACGCCCCTATATGTAACGTAAATACAACGATAACAAATGGTTAATTGTAAACTGAAATTAAACATATAAAAAATCCATAGTGAATACCGATT
>NZ_HF986192.1:0-6015 GCF_000431435.1 Veillonella sp. CAG:933 | reverse complement strand
TGTGTTCTCTGGTTCTTCCCGCATCAGTGTTGAGACTGCTGCGGGAAGTCTACCTTCGGATTGAAGCGAATGGCTTTAACCAGCTGTTTGCAAATTTTCCGACGCAATGGTTTCGCCACACGGCCCCGACGCATGGCATTCCATACGGTCAGGCAAAACATCAAATAGTTTCCCTTGCTCCTGTGATGGTAACGATAGGATCCCTCATTACGCGCACCGTAAGAGAACTTCCACACGTTTTTCTCGTTCACCATGGAATAGTTGACGCCCTGGTTAACGCCCATATCGTGCAACACCACACTATCGAGCACTTCGACGCCTGGACATGCCTTGGTGATTCGCAACGTATATTCGGCGTCATCGAACCAGATGAAGTATTCCTTATATGGCAAGCCAAAAGCTTCCATAACCCATCGCGGGATCAACACAGATACGAACGAGCACTGGGTGACCATCACCAAATTGTCGTATCCCATAGCCTGCAGACGTCCCCAATCCCATGTGGGGATTGGATTGTTCATTTCAGAGATACTGCCATCGATGAACTTGACCATAGAACACACATAAGGAACATCCGGGCCAAGCCCTTCAACCGCATGATCATAGCCAACCAACAGCTTTTCCAACGCTGTCGGCTGAGGATAACCATCATCGTCGAAAATCCAAACGAAATCGGCACCAAACTCATAGCCTTTGCGCATTCCCGCGGAGAAGCCGCCAGCTCCTCCTGCGTTTTCAGGCAAAGTGACGATAGTGATCTTCACTTTGTCCTTCAATGAGAAGTTCTTCTCATATTCGTCCAAATACGAAGCCGTGTCATCGGTGGAAGCATTGTTCACAATGATGAGCTGCTCAGGCAGACGAGTCTGCGCCTCCAATGAGGCAAGCACCTTTTTCAGCTTCTCCAAGCGGTTAAACGTAACGACTACTGCGGCAACATTCATAGTGGTTGCGGATGGCATGTTACTTACTCCATTCAGTGAGAAGTCGGCGGAACAGGCTGTTAGCAGTTTCTTTGTGCGAGAAAGTTTCAAGTCGCTGCTTCTCGACCTCCCACAACTTACGACGATCTGATTCATTGTCATACAGGTGTAGGAGTGAACGTTTCGCATCGTGAATGAACGAGGAAGTCATACGCCGCAGTAGGCCCTGCGGCGGAACTAGTGTTTCCTGTGAACCGACATTGGCTGAGAGCACAGGTACTCCATCGCTGATTGCTTCGATAGTGGTAAGAGTGATACCTTCATTCACCGAAGAGACTAGGAGCACATCAGCATCTTCATAGGTACGAGATACTGGAACGCTCATCGAGCGACGCTCGATTACATCCTCTAGACTATACCGCTTGATGAGATCATCCACGAATGTATCCATATCACCGCTACCATGCATGATGAAGTGGAACTTACCAGGGGCTACCTTCTTCATCGCCTTAGCCACGAGGATGAACGCATCAGGACGCTTCTGACGGCTCATACGACCAACAAACACTACATTGAGGGTCCTCAGATCTTTACGCTCAGCATACTGAACATGCTTGGAGTCAGCGGTAAGACCAATGAGCGGCGCATCGACTACTTTAGATGCAGGAATATGGTGTACATCTTCCATCCAGCGTTCGAGCTGCGGAGAAATCACATGATGAAGCTCAATCCATTCGTCGTGAGCCAGCGACTCGCGAGGGAAGCCACCACGGAACATATATTCCACAATGTGCAGTGAATCCACGATATGCACATCAGGGAAGTACTTCTTCACCCACCAAGCGTTGTCGTACATCCACTGGCAGTGGTGGATCATAATGCCGCGAATATCAAACTGCTCGAATAGGGCTCGCAAAATCGGTACGTCACCCACACGGTACTGCATCGGTTGAGTGAGCGGAAGCACTAACGCTCCGTCACAAATAGGATCAGTAATCCATGGCTGATGACCATCAGCATCAGTGATAACGATAGGCAAGAATCCAGCTTCTTTGGCAAGCTGGATGGTCTGCATTCCCCAACGTTCAGCGCCACCAGCCTGAAGCCAATGCATGGCAATAATGACAGCCTTAGGCGCGTCGGCAACACGATTCCCCGGGTGAACCTCTACCCACGGGTGATGGTTCTTATCATTTGAGTTAGCCGATTCAGCAGTAAAAGGTTCGTATAGCTTAACGGCACCGCATGCTTTACGCTCACGCTCTGCACGTTGCAATTCGCGTGCATAGTCAAAACTGACGGGCCAACGGTATTCGAGCTCGTTGTACAACTTAACAACACGGCTTTTGTTAGGTGAGTGTTCCCAGATATCTTCATCCGTAGCATCATCTGGCGTAAGCAGGATATACCTTACATTGCGGTCAACAAGCTGCTCATCCCCAGCAAAATAGTGAGGCGAAAACACGGACTGCGCATTCACCGTGGAAGTCGCATCGAACTCGCCGAGAAGCTCGGCACCATCCGTACAACCACCATTGAGCGTAGAAGTGTCCGCAAGACGCGGATACTGCCACTTCTCACCCATGAATATCTTATAGTGCAAGGTACGCCCCGGCTGAATCAGAGAATGATAGTCAACCGCAGCGATGACTAGACGCCTAAGCCGTTTACTTAGGGTATCCAAAAACTCTGTGGCCTCTTGCCCAGCTTGGTAAAAATGACGCATGTGGCTATTGTATAGCACGTCATGCCGTGTCCCAATCAAAGTCGGAACTGTTCAAACTGACCTGTATCGGGAATGGTAAACACTAAGAACATAAGATATCGCTTTCCGACTGTTCCAGCAGTGAAGCGAGAGCGTTGAAACAATCAAGCTCCTGGGAGAAAAATGGCTAAAAGATCAGTGAAGCAGCGAAATCTAAATATCGAGGTGCTTCGTATACTCGCCATGTTTCTTATCGTGGCCTGTCATGCGACATTGCACCTTCCATGGCTGTTACATGTGGATTCTAACCTCGATTTCCTACCAGGCTGGAAATCCGCTCTAGCATACCTTGTTGTGCAATACGGGCAAGTAGGTGTATCCATCTTCTTTATCATCTCCGGCTACTTCCTTGTGCGCAAAACCTTCACATGGCAGAGAATCTTTAAGACTTGGTTCCAAATGTTCTGCTATTCATTCATATCGCTCATTGCTGTTCTTATCATCGCGAGATTCACCACTTTGCCCAATTCCATCGCGCCTTTACTATCCGGAGACGATTTATGGAGGACGGTATTGTGGAGCATAGTTCCGTTCATTTACGGCAGTTACTGGTTCATCACTGCATACGTTTGTCTCTTGTTACTAGCACCGTTTATCAATTGCCTGTTTAAGCACTTATCCCGCAGAAACATGGCTGCACTAATAATAGTGTTGTCTTTCTTCAGTATCTGGATTCTGCTCGGCGGTCGAACCACACCTTGGAACAATGTTGTATATGCTGTTCTTGGATACATAATGGGCGGCTGGATTCGCCTGTATTGGTATGAGGTCAATGACAAAATCAAATCTTCATATCTCTGGGGAATTATCGTACTTTCTACGATTGTAATGACAGTTTTCAACCATTACGCTGCGAATCGTACTTGGCTCGCAACATTCCTAGGATGGCACGAACAAATTAAACCCGGCATACAAATATTCCCCATGATTATTGGATCATCCATATTTATACTGTTCACGAAACTCGACATGACTAGTATTAAAGGATTCGGCCATAAAGTAGTGCTTAAGACGGCATCAGCAACATTCGGCGTTTACCTGATTCACGAAAACATGTTCTGGTATCGTTTAATTTGGCCTACGATTGCTGCTATATTCCCCACTCCTAACTCGTTCATCTCCACAGTGTCAGTAGCATTCGCCATCGTACTTGCTGTGTTTATCTCGCTTAGTCTAATCGGTTTCATCGCCGATACAATCATCGTGCATCCGTTGACGAAAATTATTCTGAAAGGCTGGGATACTCCTCACCATACAAATTAACCAATATGTGGGTTCTCCGCATACTACATTACAGAGAACCCACACACAATTATTCTTGATCAGATGATATTATGCCAATGAGCAAAGGAGCAAGATACATAGCGAAGAGCATATATCGCGAAATATATGCAGTACTTGACGCATACAAGGATGCGATACCCAGCAAGAACGGCACTGCCTGAAGCAGAAGTAAACTCACGCGATTTCTTCGAATCATCATATATACAGCGAACATCGGGAGCAACCAAGTCCAGAAAGCAGTATAAGTAGTGATATTGATAACTGGAATCTGCTTGAAATAATTAAACCAACGCCCCATAGAATCATTCATGGAATCGTTTGGACTATTGATAAATTCACTAGTCGTGTCAGGATTAGTAACAGTTTTATAAAAAACCGTCATTTGATTGCCAACCGTATCGTACGGATAGACTGGCTGCCCAGTTGGTGATTTGCTAATTGCAAACCATCCTGATTCCAATGCAGCAAAAGCATCAATATAAGACTTGGGATGTTTGAGACCTTGTGAGAGCCAAACTTTGAAATAATCATTCCTTAATGAGGCATCGCCGAGCTTGTACATCGATGCTTTATCAGTAAGAAATGGCTCGTAGTTTTTTGTCATTTCATCATATGTAAATATATTAAATTGAGAAACTATATTCTTCTCTTTTTCAGTGGCCTCACCAGGGTGGTCTTTCCCCCAACGCGCCGTCATCTGAAGAGGGATAATGTAGTACTGCTCACTATCCGTCGGGACAACATTAAGCGCAGGATAGACATATCTAGGCAAAAAAGAAGACATAGAAAGGAATATCACAAAAGCAGTTACAACGGCGGCGAGCTTTTTCCAAACACTTGTCTTGACGAAAACAAGCATAATCAACGCTAGAAACACCAGTGCTGGGCCAGTCTTTCTGGTCAAGCAGACAAGAACCGAGAAAATAATGAATGTAACTGAGAATGACGCTTTTGCAACACAGTTAAGTCTTGTCCGCACCATCTCGACATACATTATAGCCCAGGGGAGTAAAAATAAAGCATGAAATGAATCTTTAAGTACCGTCGAGAAATAGAACGGAAATACTGGAAATAATGCAACAAATAGAGTAGAGGATAAAGCAATACTGAATGAAGCCTTTAAATTTTCTCTAATATACGCGATAAGACAAGAGAAAGCCACTGCCATACCGATGCACTGAAGTGTCACAAGGACAAAAGCTCCCAATTTATATGAGCCGGTAATAGCGATACTCACTTTAATAAATTGCGCAAAAATAATGGCTTCAAGGAAAGGATGATGGTCATAAATCTGTCCGGGTTCTTGGCCAAATGCGCTATATCCAAGCCCCTGCGCAATCTGATCACCAGCATCCCATTCAATAACACCGGGACGTAAAATCACGAGGTATGGAAGCCACATAAGAAAAATGAATGACGCCACTATTGTCAGCGAGACAGGTGAGAATGAGAAGTCTATCCTCCCCATTCTTTTTTGCCATTTTTGACAATCATTGTGTCGACAATAAGACAGCAAGCGTTCAGTTAGGCTAAAAAATATATACACTAACACAGAAAAAATAACACACTGCGCCCACATCAAAACGGAGCCAACAGGAAATTCTGCGGTTGCTGCCGCTGCATTACCGAACCCAATAAGAAATCCTGTCACTAAACTGATTACTATTAATGGTTTATTAAGCGATTTTTGGGTATGCACAAGAGTCTCTTGCTCCACAGGTTTACCCTCCATTTCCCACAATCTATGCTCGTGTTAACTCTGTGCCTATAGTTTATCCACTGTGTCACATAATACGCAACATCGAAAGGCAATCACAATAGAAGGACTATGCTGTCGCCTATCATGTCAACATGACTAAAAACGCTGTTTCCTCATCTATTGCCGTACTCCTCCCCTGCTACAACGAGGAGGTCACCATCGGCAAGGTGGTGCGCGACTTCAAGAACTCCTTGCCGGATGCGACCATCTACGTGTACGACAACAACTCCACGGACCGCACCGCCGAGATCGCCGAGGCCGAAGGCGCGATCGTCCGCAGGGAG
>NZ_HF986191.1:21924-86332 GCF_000431435.1 Veillonella sp. CAG:933 | reverse complement strand
TTTTTAGGTCTAACTTTAAGGGGTCGGTTCAAAGGTAATAATTCAACCTTCCGAGGCATTTCTTTTTTAGTGTTATATTATTTTGAACCGATAATAGTTATTGCAGCTGTAATAATTCTTCTTTTAATTCAAAATACTTTTCCGTATAATACGGTGCCATTTGGGATTCCAGCAAATCACCGCCATAGGCTCGACGGCTGACTACGATGATAGGCGGGCTCTGGATTCGTTTGGCCACGGCCAGGCCGGCGAAGGAATTCCACCAACGTTCTAAATCAGCGATAAAGTCGGACGCACTGTCAAAGTAATGAGAAATCGGCTTAGGTAAGTTTAGAATCGCTTCTAAACGATTTTCTTTATACGCGAGCAGTAAATCTTCCGGCGTCATACGATTCCAAGGTTCGATGAAGCTCTTAAATAAACGGTCGTGGTATTCGTACTGCAATGGATCGCCTTGACCTTTGGTGATATCCTGGTTTTCAGATAATTCCGCACTCGGAATGATATCAATAGTGCCTTGGGGGATGACTTCGCGCTTGAAGATTTCACGGTTTAAATAATTGGCTAAATCATAGACCTGATATTTCCAAAGGTCACCGGAGGCGGCTAGGAAACCGGCTAAATCACCATATAGGGTGGCATAACCGATGGTGAATTCCGTCTTATTGCCGTTGCAGGTGAAAGCACCGCCTACAGAAGCAGCGAGACCGGCCAAGATACGAGCAGAGCGGTCGCGGGCTTGGATATTTTCTTTCACAAAGGAGCTAACTTTGACTTGTTCGGAGCCGTTCGGGCCTTCAAAGGTTAATGACTCAAATTGGTTGACGGTGAGCGTTAAACTGTCCTCTACCGGGCAAACGGCATATTGGCAACCTAGATTCTTGGCCAGTTGAGCTGCTAAATCTTTCGTAGC
Organism: Veillonella sp. CAG:933; assembly: GCF_000431435.1. Classification (NCBI taxonomy): domain Bacteria; kingdom Bacillati; phylum Bacillota; class Negativicutes; order Veillonellales; family Veillonellaceae; genus Veillonella; species Veillonella sp. CAG:933. The sequence goes on along the minus strand of NZ_HF986191.1, from coordinate 85,419 downwards.
CGTTGAATTGAAGCGGGTCGGCATATTCACCAAATAAATTTGTGATGGATCTAATACGGTCGCATAGAGGGCTGCGTTTAAGGCTGAGTCTATACCGCCGGACACGCCGATGACGATTTTTTTTATGCCTGTTTGCTTTAAGAAGGATTTTAAGCCGTAATGAAGGGCCCGGTAAATTTGAGCAACTTCCAAAGGTGCTTCTGATTTAACAGGCGTTTTAATCACTGTTTGGTTATCGTATAAATCTACTACTTCGTAGCGTGCTTCAGTCGTTACATTTCGGCTATTTTCAGTAATCGGGCTGTCAGCATTTTCAACCGTGGTTGCTTCGCTTGTTTTTGCCATTAAAACAGGCTGTACGGTAGCTTCGTAGGCCGGTAATTGAGCAACTACTTGGCCAGCTTGGTTGTACACCGTGGATTGACCGTCAAAGGTACAAATGGATTTACCATTATTTTGTAAGCCCACAGAATTAATGTAGAAGACAGGCGTTTCTAATTCCTTAGCGCGTTCACTGAATAGGCGATGGCGTCGTTCGTTTTTGCCAAGGGTAAATGGGGACGCTGAAATATTGATAAATGCATCAATCGGCACATCTTGAATGGTGCTCTTATCCGCAAGCGTCGTCGTTGGAGAGAAGGAGTAGTTTTCATCCCAGCTATCTTCACATAAGAGTGGGGCTACATTGAACATTTCGCCGTTTTTAAAAGTAAATGGTAAAAGGCCTAACAACTCCTCAACCGGGCGATGTAACTCTTGAGCTACAGTCGGTAGCGGCGTGAAATAGCGAGCTTCATTGAAGAAGCGATAGTTCGGATTGAGCGTTTTTATAATAAACGGATAGGGCGATTCCTGAGGGGTAATGAGCTCGCCGTTTTGAGCGGCGAAAATAGCGTTAAATTTGCGTGGTCGTCCATCAAAATTGGTTTTGTCAGGATCGAGGCCGACATTGCCGAAGATGACAGCTATATTATCGGTTGACTTGATAATTGTTTCGCCCATGGCTACGCATTCATTGACAAAAGCCGGTTGATCCCATACATCGCCGATGAGATAACCGCTAAGAGCGAGTTCGGGAAGAATTAATAGGTCCAAGCGCAAGGCTTTAGCGTATTCGATCGCTTGTAAAATAATATCTCTGTTTTTACGGGGGTTGCCGGGCGTAATTTCAATTTGGCCCATACCGATGCGTATCATAGGAGCTCCTTATTTTGAAAAAGAGAACAGTTCATAATGTAAAGGTTTATAATGTAAAGATTCATAATGTAAAAATACTGTCTAAGATATATTAGTGCAATATGTCTTAGACAGTTTTATTATACCTTATTTTTCAACGGTAGTGATTTTATTTTTTAAATGAGGCAAATCGGTAATGAAATAGGTGGACAGTAAGGCAATCCAGACAATCGGATTTAAAGTGAGCCAAGCATTTTGAAGACCGTACATATCTGCCAATTTACCGATAAGAGGCGCGACAATGCCACCAAGGGTAATGCCGAGTCCTAAGGTAATACCGGAGGCAAAGCCGATGTTTTTAGCTAAATACACTTGTCCTAAAATAATCATAGGGCTGTATTGGGTAAAAATACCGAAACTTAACGGTAAAATTAGAATCATGGAGAGCCAGTAGGAATCACTTAGAGTAAAGGCCAACATGATAGGCACAAGGGAAATATAGCAATAACGAATGGCTTTAACATAGCCGATGCGATCGGCTAAGGTACCGCCAAGAACGGTAACGATAATACCGCAAACAAAATAAATAGAAAGGGCTAAGTTACCGGATGCCGTTGTTTGACCTAAATGGGTAATCCAATAGATGGGGATAAAGGTGTTAAGTACGGCAAAGCAAATGGAGCGAGCCGCAATGGTAACGAAGAGAATATTGAAACTGCGCCAGTCATTTTGAGCCGTAACGTTGGCAGAGGTTTCTTTTACTTTACGTTCCGCTTTGGCGGCTAATTTATATGGTTTTAATACTAAATAGAGGGTCACTGCCACAATGGCGATAACGGCAAAGATTAAGAGGCTTTTGACGCCCCAAATATAAGCGCTGCTGCCGATGATAGGACCGATGGTAAAACCGGCTTGGCCACCAACAGAAAAATAACTCATGGCCTTGCCTTTTTCTTTACCCGCAATCGCGTTAACCCAACGCGCTGCCTCCGGATGGAACAGGGCTGAGCCGAAACCGGAAATGAGGGCGCACATAATAATGCCCACATAACTGTCTACAAAGGCAATGGAAGCAATACTAAAGCCGCAAATCAGAATTCCCAATGGAACACTTTGCCAAAAGGTTTTTTTATCCGCCAAATAGCCAAAGAATGGTTGGGCAACCGTAGCTAAGGCTGTGTTGAAAAAGATAATAATGGCTACTTGTTCATAGGTGAGCCCGTAATTGGTAATAAATAATGGCAATAGAGCCGGTAATGAACCTTGAGCCGTATCATTAATCATATGGCATATGGCCGGTAAATATTCGTGAGTTTTTTGTATAAATCTATTTTCAGACGGAGTCTGGTTAATACTTATTTCGGTAGACATAAAAGACCTCTTTTTTAAGTTTAATTATTACATCGGATTAGTAATCAACTTTGTAAGTACTAATTATCCGTAACACTCATATTTTATACCTCTTGGCACACTTTTACAAGAAATTTACATACTTGTTTAGGTAAATGATGATTGTTTAGTGATTTATAACGAGAAGCTTTAAAATTTGAATAAACTCTTTTTATTATGTAGTTAATAAGGATAAATGCGAGTATTTTGTGAAAAATACCAATTTTTTTTAAAAAGTATTATCAATAAAAATATTGTTGTGTTTTCTTGATAAATGAGTATATAATGAGTATTATTTAAAAGTTTTATACGGGGAATAAAATTTTATTATATCTTGTATGGGGTGTTTACTGGAAATAAAAATTAGTTGAGCGTAGAGTATTGAGTAGAATATCGGGCCTAATCCCGACTTATCAGATTATGGAGTAATGAGTGATTGTGTAATTATGCAATTGAGTAAAAGGAGACTTATGGCAACAATTTATCTTATCCGTCATGGTGAAAGTGCAGCAAATGCAGGTCTAAAAACGTTTGGAACGGCAACTATACCTTTAACACCATTGGGGCAATCTCAAGCGCAAGAAGTGCCGGAACATTTGCCTAATCACTTAGAGTATATTATTCACTCTACGTATTTACGTACTAAAGAAACTGCGAAACCGACGATTAATGCCTATCCGACGGCTACGGTTGAAGAATGGCCGGAAGTTCGTGAATTTACTTATTTAGATCCGGTGAAATGTATGGGGTCGACCATGGCGGAGCGTAAGCCGATGGTGGAAAAATTTTGGGAAACATTGAATCCGGATTTACAAATGCATCCTACGGTAGAATCGTTCGGGCAATTTATTAAGCGTGTTAAGGCCGCCCACTTATTGTTAAATGAACGTTTTGGCGGTAGTCATAAAAATGTTGCCGTATTTACGCATGCATTGTTTATGAAAGCTTTTTTTCAGGTGGCGGAGAAGCCTGATGCTTCGGCTAAACAGCTTATGTCGGAATTTTTTGATTGTCCGGTAATTTATAACTGTGATTTTTTTACGTACGAACTTTAAGTACCATTAAGAGTTTATTGAATGTAATATTATAGTAAAACTCGACAATCAATACCCTCCATTCACACAAAATTCTCAAAATATGATATAATATAGCCGATGACTAAGTTAGTGGCAGTGTAGTTAACTGCGATCATATGATGAGGATATTAATGAACATACTCTTAAGTACTTTAAATTCAAAATTTATACATTCGTCGTTGGCGCTCAGGTATTTGCGCGCCTTCGGACGCACTCAAGGACAGGCATATGATATAGTGGAATACACTATTAATATGCCTGTTTTGGATATTATAAGCGATTTAACGGAACATGACGCCGATGTAGTGGGATTTGCCTGCTATATATGGAATATTGATATGACACTCCATGTAGCGTCTTTGTTAAAATCGGTACGACCGGCGGTAAAAATTGTACTGGGCGGTCCGGAAGTATCTTATACGGCTCGCCGTATTTTAGAACAGCATCCGTATATTGATTACATTGTACAAGGTGAAGGGGAAGAAGCTTTTGCCAAATTAACGGCTAAATTGCAAGCCGGAGAATCACCGTTGGAACCGGCTATAACGGGTATATTGGGACGTGAAACCGGAACTGATGTAACCGGCACCAATACTATGGATGTTACAGCGTTGATTGCTAATGTTGGGAACGTTAATTCTTTAAATGAGATATATCCTATTAAAGGTTCTGAAGAAGTGGCGGAAGTAGCCGATTTAGGTACGATTCCATTCCCCTATGATGAATCGGATATGGTAGATTTGGAACATAAGATTATTTACTATGAATCGTCTCGCGGCTGTCCGTTTCACTGTCAGTACTGTTTATCGGGCAATGCCAATACGGTACGATTTTTCCCGCAGGAACGAACCTTTAAAGAATTACAGTGGTTTATTGACCATAAGGTAAAGCAAGTTAAATTTGTAGACAGAACCTTTAACTGCGCCAAGCATCATCATTTACCGCTGATGCAGTGGATCCATGATGCGGATACGGCGACGAATTTCCACTTGGAAATGGAACCGGTTTTGATGGGGCAGGAAGAAGTTGATTTACTCGTCACTGCCCCCAAAGGGCGTATGCAGATTGAAGTAGGTGTTCAGAGCACAAATCCGGAAACACTTAAGGCCATTCAGCGCTATAACAATTGGGCCCATATTTGTGAGGTTATCCGTCCCGTTATCGAAGGTGGGCGAACCCATGTACATATGGACCTCATCGTTGGTTTACCGCATGAGCCTTATGAGCGTTTTGGTGAGTCTTTTAACGATGTGTTTAGTTTGACGCCACATGCTTTGCAAATCGGGTTTCTTAAATTATTACAAGGGTCCGGTTTGGAACGAAGTAAGGATTATGATTATGTATATGATCCGAAGGCACCGTATGAAGTACTGGCTACGCATGTCATGCCTTACGATGAAATACGCTTTTTAAAGCATTTTGAAGATGTGTTTGAGCGTTTTTACAACAGTGAACGGTTGCGCACTGTGTTTGGCTATTTAGGACGACGTTTAATTGCCAATGGCGAAAGTGCCTTCCATTATTTTGAAAATTTGACGAAAGCCTGGCTCGCCCAGAATTTACATCAGCGTAAATTGAATGATCGCGACCAAATGGCTTTTTTACATGATTATTTTGAAAAACAAAATGATGTAATCAGTAAAGAGCTCTTGGAATATGATTGCCTGGTAAGCTTCGGCGGTAAAGTGCGGGGCGATGAATTGGGCCTCCCTAAACAGACTAAGGAATTGTTACAGGCCGGCGAGACGTTCTGGCGTGACGAAGAATTAGTGAAACAGTTTATTCCTAATTATCGCTTTGTAGAATGGCGACGGATTCGTCAAGATTATTGTGAACATACAGTCACATTGGCTACAGCCGTTATATTAGGTGCCATTTCCGAAGCGGAACAGAAGACCTATAAGACAAAGGGGATAGACCGGGTGACGCTAATTATAGATGTAAAACAACGGCAAACGCCGTTTGTAAGACCGGAGGCGGTATTAGTTAATGAGTGATACGACAAAACCGAAACGGTATCGAGCCATATCGGCTTTTTTGAAAGAAAAATATGGAGAAAAAGTATATAAATTGCCTGTAGCCTTACCGTTAACTTGCCCTAATCGTGACGGTTCGGCCGGTGTAGGGGGCTGTGTATTCTGCGGCGAAATCGGGGCGGGCTATGAAAATCTACCGGCCTCTATGACGGTGCAGGAGCAATTGGTGAAGAATATTGCCCATATTGCCCCTAAATATAAAGCGTATAAATACATTCCGTATTACCAAAATTTCAGCAATACGTATTTGGAACCGGAACGTTTCAAAGAATATATGGAGGCAGGTTGCATTGATAGTACGGTTGGCCTTGCCATAGCGACCAGACCTGACTGTATTAACGACACGTACCTAGAGATTCTAAAAGGTATTAAGGAAACATACGGTGTGGATATTTATTTGGAATACGGCTTGCAGTCGGTGAATTACCACACCCTTGAAAAAATCAATCGTGGTCACGGCATGGCGGAGTTCATTGATGCGGTGCTTAGGACTAAACGTTACGGCTTCAGCGTTTGTGCTCATATGATCGTCAATCTGCCGTGGGATACCATGACGGATACGATTGAAGGGGCCAGGATTTTAACGGCACTCGGTGTTGATCAAGTTAAACTGCATGCTCTTTATATTGTAAAGAATACATTAATGGCCAAGTGGTATGAAGAGAAACAATTTGAATTAATCAGTGCCGATGAATATATTGAGCGTGTTATTGCTTTTTTACGACATTTAGATAAAAATATAGTCTTACAGCGCTTGGTTGGCCGGGCGCCGGAAGAAAACACCTTGTTTACGAATTGGTCTATGGGCTGGTGGCGTATTCAAGAAGAAATAGAACGACGTATGGATGAACGTGATGTGCGACAGGGGGACTTATGTAACTACTTAAACGGCTCGGCAGTACGTAAATTTTTGTAAAAATGAATAACGAATATTGGCAGATACAATTAATGGCATTTTTATAAAATCCTACAGTTTTATTTATTACAGTTAAAAGGAATAAGGAGAAGAGTATGACGGAACGAACTTTTACGTTTCCCCGCTATGAAATGGCAGCCCCTATTTTGGGGATGCAAGAACGAAATTTAAAGATTATTGTGGAAGAATTACCTTGCCAGGTGGTGAGTCGCGGCGATACGTTGCAACTCAAAGGGGACGATGAAATTGTCAACCAATTTTGGCGTGTCCTGGAAGAACTGGTTTTCCTTTATAAAGAAAGCAGTGCCATTACGGAACAGCAGATTCGTATGGCCGTGCGCATGGTTAAATCCGGTAAGGCCGATTTATTGCATACCATGTTTGAAGATACCATTAATGTGACTATGAAGGGTCGCATGATTACGCCAAAAACGGAAGGTCAGAAGGTGTATGTAGACAGTATTCGTCGCAATACGATTACTTTTGGCATCGGACCGGCCGGTACGGGTAAAACGTTCCTAGCCGTAGCACTGGCTGCTTTTTACTTAAAAAATCGCGATGTAGAGCGTATTATTTTAACGCGTCCGGCCGTTGAAGCCGGTGAAAAGCTTGGTTATTTGCCTGGCGATTTAAAGGAAAAGGTGGATCCCTATTTGAGACCACTCTATGACGCATTAAATGATATGTTCGGCTTGGAACAGGTTGACCGTTTCATGCTACGCGGTATCATCGAAGTGGCTCCACTCGCTTACATGCGCGGCCGTACTTTGGAAAACGCCTTTATCATTTTGGACGAAGCACAGAACACGACACCGGAACAAATGAAGATGTTCTTAACCCGTTTGGGTAACAACTCTAAGATGGTTATTAACGGTGACCGCACCCAGATCGACTTACCGGGACGCATGGTGTCAGGCCTTATTGAGGCGGAAAATGTACTTACGGGCCTAGCCGGCATTTCCATGGTTCACTTTACCGATGCGGACGTAGTTCGTCATGACCTGGTAAGTAAGATTATTCGCGCGTATGAACGGTATGAAGTGAAACGAACCGGGCGTGATTTAAATAAACCGCTTAGTAAACAAAAGAACGATAAAACGGATAAGCAAGCTAAGGCGGATAAAACGGTAAAAAATGATTCAACCGATGTAATCGCAAAAGAGTTTGATACACCGGTTCAAAAGACGGATACTACACAAGAGGAAGGTCGGTGAAACCTATGATAGTTACAATCAGTTATGCAGAAGGCATGGAACCTGTTGAAGGTGATAAAACGGCAGCCCTTAATGAAGAAATTATTCAAAAAGTTTGCGGCGAAGTGAGCGAAGTATATGGTCTCAGCGATGAAGAAGAGCTCAGTGTATTACTTTGTAACAATGAAGTAATCCATCAGCTCAATAAAGAGTATCGCGGCATCGACCGTCCAACCGATGTCTTGTCTTTTGCCCTCAATGAAGGGGACGAAATTGATATGGAAGTGGAAACTCATTTGATTGGCGATTTGATTATTTCCTTGGAACGAACAGCCGAACAGGCTGAAGAATACGGCCATCCGTTTGAACGGGAATTGGCATATTTAACAGTTCATGGTTGTTTACATATTTTGGGTTATGATCATATGACGGATGAAGATAAAGCGGAAATGCGCCGCGAAGAAGAGTTCGTATTGGGCAATTTAGGTTATGTGCGGGAGGATGCACCATATAATGAATAAAGATAAACATTTTAAATCCGGTTTTGTAGCAGTGGTAGGGCGTCCGAATGTGGGCAAATCCACATTAATCAATGCGCTCATTGGCAATAAAATTGTGATTGTTTCCGATAAAGCGCAGACGACGCGTAATCGCATCGTTTGTGTGTACATGGATGAGAAAAAACAGATTGTGTTTATGGATACGCCGGGGATTCATAAGCCGAAACACAAATTGGGTGAATTCATGGTAAAAGCGGCCGTAGACTCGCTAAAAGAAGTAGAAGCCGTTTTATTCTTGGTGGCAGGCAATGAAAAACGCGGGCCCGGGGACAATTTCATCATCGAACAGCTTAAGAATGTGGATGTACCGGTATTCTTGGTAATCAATAAGATTGACACTTTGTCCAAAGAACAAATTTTGGAAACTATCGTAGAATATCAGAATTTATATCCCTTTGAAGGGATTATTCCTATTTCTGCCCTTGAAAAGGATAATATCCATGAAGTATTGGACGTATTGGAAAAAGTATTACCGGAAGGTCCGCAGTACTTCCCGGAAGATATGATTACGGATCAGCCGGAACGTCTTATTATTGCCGATATTGTGCGTGAAAAAATTTTGCTTAAAACGCGTGAAGAAATTCCGCATGCTATCGCTGTTGATGTAGATGAGATGAAACAACGTCCCGACGGCACCACTTACATTCGTGCAACTATCTATTGCGAACGGGACTCGCAAAAGGGTATAATAATCGGTAAAAAAGGAAATATGTTGCGTGAATTAGGGGCTGAAGCGAGAACGGATGTAGAACGCTTATTGGCCACCAAAGTTTACCTCGATTTATGGGTAAAAGTTAAAAAGGATTGGCGCAACAAATCAGGCATGTTGTCTGAATTTGGTTATGAATAGAAAGGAATGATTGGTATAGATACCCCCCTAGGGGCCGCCATATTATTGATAGGGTTGGCCGTAGTTTGTATTGTAATGATTAATATTTTAGTTTTGGCAAAATTTTCATTCGCAAGGCTCAGTGAAGAGCATTTGGATGATATTGAAGATTTAAGTGAAGTGGCCAAAGCGTATTTGCGAAATTTGTATAAACGACCGGCTCGGTTTATTAATACGGCGCAATTTTTGATTCTGTTTTTTATCGTACTCCTTGCCGGCGTTGGCAGTGCTTTGATAGCACCGTTTATTGCAGATTGGGAGCGATTGTTTGAGGTCGAAACTGATTGGCTGGCCGGTATTATCGATTTTATAGTGATAGCCTTGATTGCGTTATCCATCCTGACTTTCGGTGAAATTATTCCTAAAGCATTGGGTTTATCTTTCCCGATTCGCTATATCCGTTGGACTGCCAAGATAGTTATGGGCGTAGGCTTTATAGCTACACCGTTAGTATGGGTGGCGGAAAAAGTGAGCGCTATCTTCTTAAAGAGCTTCGGCACGTTGTACAAAAACGAACTGGACTTAGTGCATACGGAAGAAGAAATTCGTATGATGGTTAACCGATCTCATTCGGAAGGTAAGCTTGACCATGTGGAGGGCGAGCTTATCGATAATGTATTTGACTTTGTGGAGCGCATGGCTCGTGAAGTTATGATTCCTCGTCAAGATGTAGATTGCATCTACGTGGAAGATGACTTTGAAGAAACCTTAAAAATTATTTCTGAAACAAGTCATACCCGTTATCCCCTTTGTATGGAAGATAAGGATCATGTAATCGGCCTTGTTCATATTAAGGATTTAATGGAGCAAAAAGAAAAGGCTCGGAAAGATTTACGCTTAGTTCGTCGCGATATTTTGACCGTACCGGAAGTCATGAAGCTTTCCGTACTCTTACAATATATGCGTACCCGTCGAATTTATCAGGCTGTTGTAGTTGATGAATACGGCGGTATGGTGGGTCTTGTTTGCCTCGAAGATATTATCGAAGAGCTCGTTGGCGACATTAAAGATGAGCATGAAACAGATTTACCGGCTGTAGTCATCAATGATGACGGCACCTTCGATTTTGACGGCAAAGTCCTTGTGGACGAAGTGGAATATGCTATGCATGTTGACTTCGATGAGCCGGAAGAAGATACTATCGGCGGTTATATTTTCGGTATGCTGGAACGTACGCCGGTTGTAGGCGATACGGTTGAGCTTTCCGGTTATGTTTTCACCGTTACAGAAATGCAAGGGTATCGCATTGCCCGTCTCAAAGCGGCACCGGTACCACCGGTTGAAGAAGAGACTGAAGCTGAGCCTAAGGAGCAGGATAAGGAAAAGGAGTAATACCCTATGAAAGGTCAAAATACGATAAATTGTGATGCGGTGGTCTTATATCGCCGTAAACGCAAGACCTATTCAGTAGTAACGTTTTTGACAAAACAACGTGGTATTCTTCATTGCTCCATCCCGCAACGGCGTTGGCAGACGCTTAAAAATGCCGGTTATTTACAGCCTTTCAGTCAGGTGTATATTACCTTATTGCCGAATGGTGAGTATTACGATTTACAGCAACTGGACGGTCGTTATTTAGTTCGCTCCATCGAAACCGATTTAGACAGCATTTGCTATGCTGCCTTTGCGGGGGAGTTTATCAGCACCGCCTTTGCTGCGGAAGAACGAGATATAAATCTTTATACTTTGGTTGTGCGATTTTCGGAGTTAATTCGTACGAAGCCGGTGCCGTTAGCCGTTATCTTACTGGGTTGGCAACTACTTAGTCTGGCCGGCTTTGTGCCATCCGCTAAAGCCTATCAACAGGCGGACGGGGTAGCTCGGTTTGTCAAAGAATTCACAGACACAACTGGCTTTACTTTGTCGCGAACGGCGCAAGATGCGATAGGGCAGATTTTGCTCTATGATTGGCAGGATACCACATCGGTTCAATTGCCCCGTACATTGTGGCGCGAGTTGGAGCGTGCGCTTTTTGCCTATACAACGATACAGTTGGGGCAAGAACTCAGTTCTTTGCGATTCTTACATGAAATGAAGGCGAAAGCTTTTGATTAGCAATGGCTTTAATAATAGTTAGTAAGTTACGCATATAATTATTACTATATAAGCAATTTTTGACCGAGGACATATGTTTTTGGTTGACAATATAAACGGGAATTGGTATGGTAACAGAAGTTAGTGTCCTAAAGGGCCACCATGTTAGGAGGAACGAACATGACATTTCAAGAAATAATTTTAAATCTGCAAAAATTCTGGGCAGAGCAAGGTTGTATTTTACAACAGCCTTATGATATGGAAAAAGGGGCCGGTACAATGAACCCGGCGACTTTTTTACACGCTATCGGACCTGAACCTTGGGCCGTTTGCTATGTGGAACCATCCCGTCGTCCGGCGGATGGCCGTTATGGTGACAATCCAAACCGTTTGTTCCAACATCATCAATTCCAGGTTATCGTTAAACCATCGCCTGAAAATATTCAGGAGTTGTATTTAAAAAGCTTGGAAACTTTGGGGATTCATGCGAAAGACCATGATATCCGCTTCGTAGAAGACAACTGGGAATCGCCAACTTTAGGCGCTTGGGGTCTCGGCTGGGAAGTTTGGCTCGACGGCATGGAAGTAACGCAGTTTACTTACTTCCAACAAGTGGGCAGTATCGATGTAAAACCGGTATCTGTAGAAATTACGTATGGTTTGGAACGTTTGGCTATGTATATTCAGGGCGTAGAAAACGTGTATGATTTGAAATGGAATGAAAATGTAACGTATGGCGATATTTGGCATCTTAATGAAGTGGAACAGTCTGCTTACAGCTTCGATTTAGCCGATACGGATATGTTATTCACTTTGTTTGAAATGTATGAAAAAGAAGCTAAACGCATTTGTGAAGAAGGCTATATTTTGCCGGCTTACGACTATGTGTTAAAATGCTCGCACACGTTTAACTTATTAGATTCTCGCGGCGCCATCAGTATCAGCGAACGTACCGCTTTCATCGGTCGTGTACGCAGTCTTGCTCGTATTTGCGCTCAGGCATACTTGGATAAACGTGAAGAATTAGGGTTCCCACTCTTGAAAGGAGATAAGTAATATGGCTGAAGATGTATTATTTGAAATTGGTGCTGAGGAAATACCGGCCGGCGCCATGCCCGGCATTTTAGCACAGCTTAAATCCTTAACGGAAACTAAATTGCAGGAACATCATTTAAAATATGAAGTGATTCGCACTATGGGCACACCACGCCGTATTACCTTAATGGTTGATGGTGCAGCGGATATGTCCGAAGAATTGAGCGAACGCCATAAAGGACCTTCCGCAGCTATCGCTTATGATGCAGATGGCAATCCGACAAAAGCCGCTATCGGCTTTGCCCGCGGTAAAGGCCTTGATGTAGCCGACTTAGTAGTAGAAGACGGTTATATTTACGCTGAAACCAAAACAGCCGGTGTTAAAGCTATGGATATTTTCACACAAATCTTGCCTGAATTAATTCATGGTTTAAGTTTCCCTAAATCTATGCATTGGGGCGATTTGGATGATAAATTCATTCGTCCGGTTCGTTGGATTTTGGCTTTATTGGGCACCGCCGTAATTCCGGTGGAATTTGCCGGTGTTCGTTCCTCCAACTTCAGCCGTGGCCATCGTTTCTTAGGTGAACGCGGTGTGCTTGTACAGCATCCGGCTGATTATATCAAAAACTTGGAAGATAACTTTGTTATCGTGGATCAAGATAAACGCCGTGACATGATTAGTAAACAACTTCATGATTTGGCTGATTCTAAAAATGCTACCATCGTATGGGACGACGATTTATTGGAAGAAGTTTTATACTTGGTAGAATATCCGACAGCTCTTTGCGGTACTTTCGATGAAAGTTACTTGGCATTGCCGGATGCTGCGGTTATTACGCCGATGAAAGACCATCAGCGTTATTTCCCATTGGTATCCAAAGACGGTAAATTATTGCCAATGTTCCTTACCGTTCGCAATGGCGACAGCCATAGTCTTGATGTGGTAACAGCCGGTAACGAACGCGTATTGCGTGCTCGTTTGGACGATGCTAAATTCTTCTTTAATGAAGATCGTAAAAAAGCCTTGGCCGATCGTTCTGAAGGCCTTAAGAAAATCGTATTCCAAGAAGGTCTCGGTAATTTAGCTGATAAAACTGAACGTTTATTAGCCTTAGGTGCTGAATTCGGTGAAGCTTGCGGCCTTGGTGAAGACGCCATGGTTGAACTTGAACGAGCTACCGTATTGGCAAAAACGGACTTAACAACCGGCATGGTAACTGAATTCACTGAATTACAGGGCATTATCGGTAAAGAATATGCTTTGCTCGACGGTGAATCCGGTGAAGTGGCGGAAGCTATTTTTGAACAATATTTGCCACGTTTTGCCGGCGATATTTTGCCTGAAACTCCGGCCGGTAAAGTGCTCAGCATTATCGACAAAGTTGACAATATTGTGGCTACTTTCAGCCGCGGCTTAATTCCAACCGGCTCCCAGGACCCTTATGCACTTCGTCGTCAGACTATCGGCGTATTGAATATTTTAAGCAATAGTGCTTGGAATGTTTCTTTAGAACCGTTATGGCGCCAGGATTTAACATTGTTAGGCGTTCCGGAAGCTAAACACGATGAAATCGTAGGACAGTTGAATAACTTCTTTGCCCTTCGTTTGAAAAATATTTACCTCGATCATGAAGTGCCGCACAATGTTATTGAATTGGTATTATCCAATCCGACTGTTACCGTAACTCAGGCTGACGGCCTTGTTAAAGCTATTATGGCTCATCGTATCGATGAAAATGTAGAACTCGTTCAGGCTTATACGCGTATGTATAACTTGGTTAAAAACGAAAGCTATAAGGCTGTGGATGATTTGTTATTCAGTGACGAAGCTGAAAAAGCATTATTCAAAGAAGCGGTTCTTGCTTATGAAAATTCACAAACAGCCCTTGAAAACAAGGATTATGATAAAGTAGTAGCTATTCCTGAAACCTTGGTACCGGCTATTAATAAATTCTTTGAAGATGTTATGGTTATGGTCGACGATGAAGCGGTTAAAGCCAATCGTTTACAATTAGTGCGTTTGGCCTATGAATCCATGGCTGTTATCGGGGATGTAAGTACTTTAAAATAAAACTAAATTACAATATCAAATTGAACACGTTCAAAACAAGATATAAGTACTTAAAAAATTTAGAATAAATCTGAAAGAGAGAGCAGATTTATATGATTTGGGGATGTTAATATGAATACTTTTATGCGAGCGGCCTTAACCGTTTTGGTAGGGCTTGTTATATGGTTTTTACCTCACACCGAGGCCATTAAGCCGGAAGGTTGGCAATTGTTGGCTATTTTTATAGCCACTATTGCAGGCTTTATTCTGCGCCCCTGGCCTACGGGGATTATGGCGATTTTTGGCGTTGTTGCTGCCGTAGCGACTAAATCTATCACTATGGTACAAGCTTTGGGCGGTTACGCGGAAGCTAATGTATGGCTCATCGTGGCAGCTGTATTTTTCTCCCGCGGCATCATTAATTCCGGCCTCGGCAAGCGGATTGCGTATACCTTAATTCATTTATTCGGTACCAGTTCGTTGAAGCTATCCTATGCGTTAGCCTGTGCAGATTTGATTATATCGCCGGCAACGCCGTCAAATACGGCCCGTGGGGGGCGGGATTATTTTCCCGATTGTGCAAAATGTTTCACTGTCCTTCGGATCCAATCCACACGACAGCTCGTCCCGCAAAATCGGTGCCTTTTTGATGACTACGGCTCACACCATTAATACGATTACCGTTACTATTTTCTTAACGGCTTGTAGCGGTAACTTATTGATTACCTCCTTAGGGGCCAAGCTATTCGGTTATGATATTTCCTGGTGGGAATGGTTTCAGGCGGGCGTGATTCCCGGTGTGATTTGTATGATTTTAATGCCGTGGTTCATTTATAAAATCTATCCGCCTGAAATTAAAGCGACGCCGGAAGCACCGGCGATGGCACAAAAAGAGCTGGATAAGTTAGGACCTATCACCAAGAGTGAAATTTATGTGGCTTTGATTTTTGTGGCTTGTATCATTTTATGGGCTACAGCTATCTGGACTAAATTGCATCCAATGGCTGTCGCTTTAATCGGCGTTCTTGCCTGTGTTGTGACGGGCTCATTAACGTGGGATGATATATTGGGCGAAAAAACGGCTTGGGATATACTCATCTGGATGGGTACCCTCGTCGGTATGGCCGGGCTCCTTGGTAAGTTAGGCGTTGTTGCAGTATTTGCGGATTTCGTAAGTAACTTCCTGAAAGGGTATGACTGGTTCTGGGCCTCTTTCTTTGTATCAGCGGCTTTCGTGTATTCTCAATATTTCTTTGCCAGCGGCACCGCTCGCATTACCGCTTTGTTCTCCGCTTTTGCGGCTATTTTGGTGGCGATGGGGGCTCCTATACCGTTTACCATCTTGTTATTTGGTTTGATGAACAGCCCGGGCTGTACGTTGACACATTACAGCTCCGGCGTAACGCCGATTTTCTTCGGTGTCGGCTATGTACCGCAGGGTACGTGGTGGCGCGTTGGCCTGGCTATTTCGGTTGTGAGTTTCTTAATTCACTTCTGGGGCGGCGTATTGGGTATGAAACTATTCGGCATACTCTAATTGGGCTGAAGTCATTCGTAAGTAGCGAAAATATAGGGCTGATGGAAATAGTTGGTCGCAGTAAAAATTTTACAAAAATAGACTTGCTATATATAGTTAGTATGTGATATTATAGTACTGTTATTTTGAGATAGTCCGCTGCCTATGAGGTATGGGTAAGAATGTCTACAATAAGGAGGAAAAAAAGTGAACATTATTAACGTAATTGAGCAAGAACAGCTTCGTGCAGACATTCCTGCATTCCGCGCCGGCGACACCGTTCGTGTACACGTAAAAGTTGTCGAAGGCACACGTGAACGTATCCAGGTTTTTGAAGGCTTGGTTATTAACCGTCAAGGCGGTAGCGTTCGTGAAACTTTCACTGTTCGTCGTATTGCTTCCGGTGTGGGTGTAGAACGTACATTCCCACTTCACAGCCCACGTTTGGCTAAAATCGAAGTTATGCGTCGTGGTGTGGTTCGTCGTGCTAAGTTGTATTACTTACGTAATCTCACTGGTAAAGCTGCGCGTATTCGCGAAAAACGCTAATTTCACAAATAAAGGGTTGCCGTTGGCAGCCCTTTATTTTTTGCATGTTATAATATAGTTAGTGAAAAACTAGCGAGTGATGAGTAAATAATTAGCGAGTGATGAGTGACCAATTAGTTAGCAATTAGTTAGCACTGCATTAAATTACACGAATTGCATAAATTAAAAATATTCTGATTATTATACATGTGTGCTACGTTATATGTCAGTATATATAAACTGAGGCGATATATAACGTACGAATATTTTTATTATTTTTTACTGTGGCATAAAGATACGTGTATAAAAATCAGTTAAAGATGAACGATTAAGCTTAAAGGAGGCGATACCATGGCAGATACAAAACAGGATATATTTCCGGTCGTACATTGGTTCCCGGGGCATATGGCGAAAGCCACCCGCATGATAAAGGAATATGTCAAAAAAGTAGACGTTGTCATCGAGTTGTTGGATGCTCGGATTCCACGGAGTAGTGCCAATCCCGTAATCAGTGAAGTAGTGGGCCAAAAACCACATATCGTCGTGTTAAATAAGTCCGATTTGGCTAATCCGCAAGCAACTAAAGAATGGGTTGCTTATTTCGAAAGCCAAGGTGCTACCGTATTGGCAATTGATTCCAAAACCGGTAAGGGGAATAAGCAGTTAGTCAAAGCTGTTGAACGTCTGGCCCAGCCGATTATCGACAAATGGAAGAATAAAGGCATTCGCAGCCGTTCCGTGCGTACTATCATTCTTGGTATTCCCAATGTAGGGAAATCTACCTTGATTAATAAATTGGCCGGTGCTGCCGCTACTCGCACGGCGGATAAACCGGGTCATACCAGAGGTCAACAGTGGGTTAAAATCGGTAAGGATTTGGAACTTCTCGATACGCCGGGCGTATTGTGGCCTAAATTGGAAGATCAGCGTGCCGCTGCTCGGCTGGCTATGACCGGTGCTATTTCAGATGATGTGTATGACCTTGAATCGGTAATGAAACAATTACTTAATCAGGTCAATGAAGCGCAACCCGGTTTATTAGCGGAACGCTATAAATTAAAACCGGAAGAGTTAGGCGATGCCGATACATTGTTAGAAAATATCGGCCGTCGTCGCGGTTGTTTAGTAAGTGGCGGTATCGTCGATTTAGACAAGGCGCGACGCATTGTGCTCACCGATTATAGGAATCAGAAGCTTGGCAATTTAACATTGGATAGTGTCAATGAAGAACCGTTAACTAAAGAGGACGAAACTAAGCATGACGAAGAATGAATTTGAGGCCTTAACGGTAAAAGAAATTAAAACCCTTTTGGAAACCACTCAATTTGAGTTTGATGTTCTCTTGTGGGCTCAGGAAGATTCCCGATCTTCGGTTCGTAAGTTGGCCGCTGCTTACGTGATGCGTCAGAAGAAGCAATTAGCGGAATTTCAGCGTTTGAATGCACTTTATACGTATGAAAACAGCTTCTATGAAGAAGGTATTTTTGAAGTGGCCGGTGTTGATGAAGTTGGGCGCGGTCCCATTGCGGGGCCGGTTACAGTGGCTGCTGTAATTTTACCGCCAAATGCTCAAATCGAAGGCCTTAATGATTCTAAAAAGATTGCACCGCATAAACGGGAGCTTATTTATGATGAAATTATGCGCCAAGCCGTTGCGGTTAGTTGCATTTCGTATGGTCCTGAAAAAATTGACGAGCTCAATATTTATCGGGCTACGCAGACGGCTATGTATGAAGCAATTAATACCTTAAAGGTGCCGGCGAAGGCAGTCCTGGTAGATGCTATGCCATTGCCGGAGCTTGCAGTTCCTGTAGAATCACTCGTTAAGGGTGATTCTAAAAGTGCTTCCATTGCGGCCGCATCAATTGTGGCTAAAGTAACACGCGATCGTTATATGGAATCCTTGGAGGATGAATATCCGGGTTATGGTTTTGCCATTCACAAGGGCTATTTTACGCCGCTCCATAAAGAAGCCTTGGAGTTGCAAGGCATAACTCCGCTCCACCGCAAAAGTTTTGAACCCATTAAAAGCATGGTAGGTTTTGAATATCCGTCAAAAAGTAAATAGAATCCTATGTTGGAAAACCGGTCCTATGGCCGGTTTTTGGCATTCTCTATGTATAACTTTAGTTGCGTAATAGTTGAATGATTAATATTCAAAAACGAATAAATATTCTAAATGGAATAGAACAATTAATTGGTTTTTGTCAAGTGGTGTGCTGCTACGAAAGGTCGATTTTAAAAAGAGGTTTGAAGTACAAGGATTTACAGTTCCTTCAATAACTGATAAGGTAATAAACAGATACTATACAATGTTTTGGACAAAGAGAAACCATAATTGAGCACCATATGGAATCTGGTTTACATAGAAATCGGGAGGCTGTTATTTTTGACTAACAAAGAATTGGGACAGTATGGGGAATCAAAAGCATGTGAATATTTATGCTCTAATGAATATGAGTTAGTGGCCCGTAATGTGCGGACTCGTTATGGAGAGTTAGACATTATTGCCAAAAAAGCGGGAATTTTGATTGTCATAGAAGTAAAAACGCGGCGCAGTAAGAAGTACGGTCTTCCCTGTGAGGCTGTTACAGCATTAAAGCAAAATCATATTCGACGCAGTACGGAACTTTATTTAGAGCAGTACAGTAGTGGGGATATACCGGTTCGTTTTGATGTTATTGAAGTCTATGTATTTCATAATGATCGATTTCAAATACGCCATTTAAAAGGCTGTTTTTGTTAAATAAAAAGCTTTTTTTATTGAATAAATGGGAATCATCGGGTATTTATAGGGAATGCCGTATTTATAGGGATGCCGGGGGTTATAGGAATGCCGGTGTTTATAGGGATGCCGAGGTTTATAGGGGATGTTAGGGTATGTATGCAAAAACTAAAGGAATCGTTTTATATGGTTTGGCTGCCAAAGTGGTGACCGTTGAAGTCGATATAGCAAGGGGATTGCCTTGTTTTGAAATAGTAGGTTTGCCTACGGCCGCAGTAAGAGAGGCCAAAGAACGGGTTCGGGCGGCCATTCGCAATGCAGGCTTTGAGTTTCCCATGAAACGGATTGTCATTAATTTAGCACCGGCGGATATTCGTAAAGACGGCTCAGGCCTCGATTTAGCCATCGCTATGGGCGTTTTATTGGCTTCGGAGGCTATTCCGTTTAATACCGACCAAAGAGAGGATTTGGCTGAAAATACGATATTTATTGGGGAACTATCCTTAGAGGGACGTTTAAAAGGGACGACCGGTGCTTTGGCATTGGCTCTTGGTGCAAGAGAACAAAACATACAAAAACTGTATACCGCGCCGGATAATGGTACCGAAATGAAGCATGGTTTCGGTGGTGATGTGGTGGTGGCTTCGAGCCTTAAAGATTTGGTAGCTATGGTTCTTGGGAAAATACCGGAGATTATGGCAAAACCCGCAACACAAGGTACTCATTCGTTGCAGCGACTGGCCGATTTTTCAGAGGTAAAAGGTCAGATTATAGCCAAAAAAGCCCTTGAGATAGCCGCCGCCGGTGGTCATCACGTACTGCTTACCGGTTCGCCGGGGGCCGGTAAAACTATGCTGGCTAAAGCTATGCCGTCCATATTGCCGCCTTTGACCGAAGAAGAACAGCTCAGCATCAGCCGCATCTATAGTGTGGCCGGTTTATTGCCGACGGAAGGCCTGATGCAGGTACGACCATTTCGCAGTCCTCATCATACTATTACGTTGGCCGGCATGGCCGGAGGTGGGAGTATTCCGAAACCCGGTGAGTTAACGTTGAGTCATGAAGGTGTTTTATTTTTAGATGAAGCACCGGAATTTTCTCGGTCGGTACTGGAAGTTTTGCGCCAACCTTTGGAAGAAGGGGTTATCCATATTTCGAGAGCCAATGGTACATTCTCGTATCCGTGCCGCTTCATTTTATTGATGGCGATGAACCCCTGTCCGTGTGGCTGGCATGATGGTGGTGAAGGTCATACTTGTACTTGTACACCGTGGCAAATTGAAAGTTATGTTAAACGCTTATCGGGACCGCTATTGGATAGAATCGATATGGTGATTCATGTAACGAGACCTACTTATGAAGAATTACAAGCTGTTGGTGATGCTGAAACGTCAGCAACCATTCGTGAACGTGTTATCAGCGCTCGTGAAATTCAACGAAAACGTTCTATAGCGTTACATTTTAGTGACGGTAATCGAGTCTTGCTTAATAGTGAACTAAGTCATAGACAGTTGATGCTTGCCTGTGAGGTAACCGATGAAGCGCAGCAAGTCTTAGCACAGACTTTTCAAAATTTAGACATTAGCATACGCAGCTATGACAAGATTTTACGAGTAGCTAGGACTATTGCCGATTTGGCCGGCGCAGAACGGGTAGATATTTCACACGTAGCGGAAGCATTGAGCTACCGCATGTAAGAGCTAACGAGGTTAAATAATAAGGTAAACATCAAATAGAGGTTATTATTAAAGTTAAAGACATTCCATAATCTGCTGAATTTCGTATAGCGATTATATATTGTTTATAATTTAAAGGGGATGGGGAGTACAGTATGGTGCAAGCAACAGAATTAACTGACGATCGACTTATTTTAGCCGCTTTAGGAAGTTTGCCGGGTATAGGAAGTGTAACAATTAGTGAAGCCTTAAAGCGCTATGGCACACCTATTGAACTATGGCAAACCGTACAAAAAGATAAAGCGGTTGACGATACTTTGCAGGTTAAAAAGCAATATAAATCAGCGTTAGTAAAAGGAATATTAACTATGGATTTAGGTAAGCTTGAGCATGATTTGAACAATTATCATATTCAGGTAGTCGGCTTTCACGATGAAGCCTATCCTGAAGAATTACGTGAAATATTTAATCCGCCGCAAGTTTTATTTTATCGCGGCAATTTAAAGACATTTAAAAATCCCCGTAAAATCGCTATGGTGGGAGCCCGTAATTGTACGCCCTACGGGCGCAATGTAGCCACTGTTTTTGCAGCCGAACTGGCGAGATATGGTATCGCTGTCGTCAGTGGGGGTGCCCGCGGTATTGATTCGTATGCTCATGAAGGGGCTCTCAAGGGGCATGGTCAGACGATCGCTGTTATGGGCTGTGGTCTGGACCAAAGCTATCCACGCAGTAATGCCCGTTTATTTCAAAAAATAATTGAAAATGATGGCCTTTTGTTGTCGGAATACGGTCCCGGTGTACAAGCTAAGGCGGGATTCTTTCCTATGCGCAACCGCATCATCAGTGGGCTTTCGCGCGGTGTTATAGTCGTAGAAGCCAAGTCACGCAGTGGTTCATTGATTACCGCCGATATGGCGAACAATGAAGGGCGAGATGTTTTCACTGTGCCGGGGAATATATTGACTAATGAATTTGCAGGCAATCATTGGCTGTTAGAAGAGGGGGCTATTTTATTAATAAAGCCCTCTCAAGTGCCTGATATGTATAATTGGCAATGCTTGGAAGGCGCCGGTGAGGAAAAAAGCAGTAGCCATAAAGGCGTGGGTGTGTTAAGCTTTAGTGTGGAGGAACGAAAGATTTTAGCGTCATTATCCAATGAAAAAGAAACATCGTTGGAAACGTTAGCTATGACGACAAAACTTTCAGAGGGAGCCCTCCATTTGAGTTTATTGTCCTTAGAACTTAAGCAGTGTATTGAACGAACTGCTTCAAAAGGGTATATAATATTGGAATTCGGGAGGAATCAGTTTGTCCATTAAACGTTCCATCGTAATCGGTGAGAAAGACACCGCAACTGGTAAAAAAGAAGAACGCCGTTTGGAAGGCAAAGTGGCGGTTACCGCCAAGGGGAAAGCCAAACCGGTTATGCAGGCTGTAGGTGATTTAGCCAAAACATTGCCACCTCGTACGTATAATCCGGATGGTAAAACGTTGGTGATTGTGGAATCACCGGCAAAATCTAAAACTATTGAAAAATTCTTAGGCCCTGACTATATTGTTAAAGCAAGTATGGGGCATTTACGTGACTTACCAAAAAGTCAGCTTGGTATTGATATTGAAAACGGTTTTGTACCGCGTTATTCTAATTTGACGACTCGTAAAAAGTTGATTGAAGAGTTATTACATGATGCGGACGAATCAAAAGCCATTTTACTGGCTACTGACCCGGACCGTGAAGGGGAAGCCATTTCCTGGCATTTAGCCTATATACTGAATGTGGATGAAGCTTCCAAATGTCGTATTACGTTTAACGAAATTACAAAGCATGCCGTGGCGGAAGCGATTAATTCGCCACGTACGATTGATAAAAATATGGTGGATGCCCAACAGGCTCGTCGTATGCTCGACCGTATTGTAGGTTATAAATTAAGTCCTTTATTATGGCGTAAAGTGTGTAAAGGCCTCAGTGCCGGCCGCGTACAGTCCGTAGCCGTTCGTTTGATTTGTGAACGGGAACAAGAAATTCAAGCATTTATTCCGGAAGAATATTGGTCCATTGAAGGGCAATATATGACGACGGATAAGGAAAGCTTTACGGCTGAACTGACACATAAAGGTGATGAAAAAATCACTATCCCTGATGAAGCGACAGCGGAAGCTATTAAATCAGACATTGCCGGTCAGACGGCGGAAGTTATCAAAGTAGAGCGTCGCAAGCGTTCCCGCAAAGCACCGGCACCGTTTACCACATCGACTTTGCAACAGGAAGGTGTTCGTAAGCTTAATTTCGGCGCCAAGCGTACCATGATGATTGCTCAGCATTTATATGAAGGCCTCGAAATCGGCGGCTACGGCCATGTCGGTTTGATTACCTATATGCGTACGGACTCTACCCGTATTGCCGTTGAAATGCAACAGGCTGCGAAGACATATATTCTAAATCATTTTGGCAAAGAATATTATCCGGCTAAACCGAATGTGTTCGGTACGAAGGAAAGCAGTCAGGATGCGCATGAAGCGATTCGACCTACTTCGCTTGAATTACCACCTAAAATGGTAGAGCCCTTCCTTAGTCGTGATGAATTAAAGCTGTATACTTTGATTTGGAATCGCTTTATGGCGAGCCAGATGGCACCGCAACAATCGGAAACGGTAACGGCCCAATTACAGGTTGATGACTATAAATTGCGTGCATCCGGTAGTAAAGTAGTATTTAAAGGCTTTACGGAAGTTTACGAAGAAGCTAAAAAAGATGGGGATGAACCAAAATTAATTCCTATTATGGCGGAAGGCGATACGGTAGCGAATAAAGAAATTTTGCCGGAACAACATTTTACACAACCGCCGGCTCGTTATTCGGAAGCCAGCCTCATTAAAACGTTGGAAGAACGCGGTATTGGTCGTCCAAGTACATACGCACCAATTATCGATACTATTATGTCCCGTAACTATGTGGAAAAACAGGATAAGCAATTTGTGCCAACCGAACTGGGTTTTGTAGTGGTTGACTTCTTGATTGCTCACTTTGAAAAATTTATCAATGTAGACTTCACCGTTCATTTGGAAAAAGATCTGGATGATATTGCCAGTGGTGAAGAAACCTATCAGGATGTTTTAAGTGAATTCTATACTGTGTTTGCTCAGGAATTGGAGGAGGCGAATGAAGTAGATAAGGTTAAAATCGCCGATGAAGAAAGCGATGTTATCTGCGATGTTTGCGGCAATCCGATGGTGTATAAATTCGGTCGTTTCGGCCGTTTCTTGGCATGCTCCAATTTCCCTGAATGTAAAAATACTAAGCCGATTACGGTCAGCACCGGTGTGACCTGTCCAAAATGTCATGAAGGGACGATTGTGGAACGTAAATCGAAACGCGGTCGTATTTTCTACGGTTGCGATCGTTATCCCGCTTGTGATTTCACCTTGTGGAATAAACCAATTAACGAGACTTGTGAAACTTGCGGCAGTATTATGACAGAAAAGACGTATAAGAACGGTACAACGAAGAAGCTCTGTTCCAATGAAAATTGTCCGACGCAGCCTAAGAAACGAACGCGTAAGAAAAAGGCTGATGATGGAGAGAAAAGTACCACTGATTCAAAATCAGCAGAATAAAACTAATAGATTATTAATATAGAAATATCAAAAGGAGGATATTGTGACTACATCTAAAGTTACGATTATCGGAGCCGGACTTGCCGGTTCGGAAGCGGCTTGGCAACTGGCTAAGCGCAATATACCCGTTACTTTGTATGAAATGCGGCCACAACGGACTTCGCCGGCCCATCATACAGAAAATTTTGCCGAATTGGTGTGCAGTAATTCCCTGCGGGCCGGAAATATAGAAAATGCCGTAGGCCTTTTAAAAGAAGAAATGCGTCAGCTTGATTCTTTAATTATGGCCTGTGCCGATGCTACGGCCGTACCGGCCGGTGGTGCCTTGGCGGTGGATCGCCATTTATTTAGTGAAATGGTAACGAAGAAATTATCGGAACATCCGATGGTAACGGTTATCCGCGAAGAAGTGACGGAATTACCGAAGGAGGGCATCGTTATCGTAGCGGCGGGGCCGCTCATGTCGGATGCTTTAGCTGAACAGGTTAAAGCCAAAACAGGGACTGCCGATTTTTATTTCTATGATGCGGCGGCTCCGATTGTAACGGCCGAATCACTTAACTATGATAAAGTATTTGCCGCTTCCCGCTATGACAAGGGTGATGCGGATTACTTGAACTGTCCGATGACGGAAGAAGAGTATAAAGCCTTTTGGGATGCTTTGACGACCGCTGAAGTAGCGGAAGTTAAAGAGTTTGAAAAAGAGCAATATTTTGAAGGCTGTATGCCCGTAGAAATCATGGCATCCCGCGGTATCGATACCTTGCGCTTCGGGCCGTTAAAACCGGTTGGCCTTGTAGATAAACGAACCAATCAGGAATCCTATGCTGTAGTACAGCTTCGCAAAGAAAACAAAGAAGCGACCATGTTTAACTTAGTCGGTTTCCAGACACATCTTAAATGGGGCGAACAAAAACGTGTTTTCTCCATGATTCCGGGCCTCGAAAATGCGGAATTTATCCGCTATGGCGTAATGCACCGCAACAGCTATATCAATTCACCGACTTTATTAAATGAATACTTCCAACTGATTGAAGATCCAAGATTCTTCTTTGCCGGTCAGATGACAGGTGTCGAAGGCTACTTGGAATCGGCTGCCTCGGGCCTTATGGCAGGCCTTCATGTTAGTCGTATTTTAGAAGAAAAAGTGCCGGTAAGCTTCCCGCGCACTACGGCGATGGGCGGTTTAAGCCATTACATCAGTGCGTATGAAGGCTCCGATTTCCAACCGATGAATATTAACTTTGGTATAATGGAATCATGGCCGACTAAAGTACGTAAAAAGAAAGAAAAAAATGCTTTAATTGCGCAGCGTGCGTTGGATACGTTAGCGAAGTTGAAGGAGGAATTATAATGAGTGTAGAATTTCACGCAACTACAATTTGTGCCGTTAAACGTGATAAATCTGTTGCCATTGCCGGTGACGGACAGGTTACGATGGGACAAAGTGTAGTTATGAAAAATACGGCCCAAAAGGTGCGCCGTTTGTATAATGGCAAGGTTATCTCCGGTTTTGCCGGATCCGTAGCCGATGCCTTTACTTTGTTTGATAAGTTTGAAGCTAAGCTTAATCAATATAACGGGCAATTGGTGCGTAGTGCCGTAGAACTTGCTAAAGAATGGCGCAGCGATAAAATGCTTCGTAATTTGGAAGCACTTTTATTAGTAACAGATGGTAAAACTATTTTATTGGTGTCCGGTAACGGTGAAGTCATCGAACCGGATGACGGTATTTGTGCTATCGGTTCCGGCGGCAATTATGCGTTGGCAGCGGCTCGCGCTTTAGCGGCCAATACAGAGCTTAGTGCTCGTGAAATTGCCGAGAAAGCACTTCATATTGCAGCCGATATCTGCGTATATACAAACCATAATGTTATTGTTGAAGAGTTGTCTGAATAGTTATAACCGGTATGGGCTATAGCTATTAAGGTTACAGCTATTAATGTTACAGTTAACAAGACCGTGTTATCGACATAGGTAGCCGGCCTTATTCTGGAGGTTTTGATGGATACTAATAACTTTACACCGCGTCAGATTGTGGCGGAGTTGGATAAATATGTTATCGGGCAATCGGAAGCCAAGAAAATGGTAGCCATTGCCTTGCGTAATCGCTGGCGTGCCAAACAATTGCCGGAAGATGTACGCGAAGAGTATACGCCAAAAAATATTTTACTCATCGGCCCTACCGGTGTCGGTAAAACGGAATTGGCTCGTCGTATGGCGAAATTGGTAAAGGCTCCGTTTGTTAAAGTGGAAGCCACTAAGTTTACCGAAGTAGGCTATGTGGGTCGTGATGTGGACCAAATGATTCGTGATTTGGTTGAAAACTCCGTGCGCATGGTTAAAGAAGAAATGATGGAAGGACAGCAGGAAAAAGCGGAAGAACTTGCCAATAAACGTTTATTGCAAATTCTTTGGCCTAAAAAAGAGTCGGAATCTAAAAAGATGACTAATCCTTTGGAAATGCTTTTTGCCAGTCCTGAAGATACAGAAAAAGAAGAAGCTAAAAAAGAACAAGAAGAACCGGAAATGTCTGAAAAACGGACCCAGTTCTTTGAACAATTGAAGAACGGTCTCATGGATAGCCGTGAAATCGAAATTGAAGTAGAAGAACAGGCCAAAGCATTTGCTATGCCTTTAAATGGTTCGCCTGACGGTATGGGTACCGATATTTCCGAAATGTTTGGTAATTTATTACCGAAGAAAAAGAAAAAACGCCATACCACAGTAGGGCAGGCGCGTAAAATCTTCGTTCAGGAAGAAGCTCAAAAATTATTGGATATGGATGCCGTTACGGATCGTGCCGTGGAGTTGGCTGAACAAGAGGGAATTGTATTCATCGACGAATTCGACAAAATTGCGGCTCGCAGCGGTGCGTCCGGTCCCGATGTATCCCGTGAAGGCGTACAGCGCGATATTTTACCTATCGTAGAAGGTGCAACAGTAAATACGAAATACGGTCCTATTAAAACGGAACATATCTTGTTTATTGCGGCCGGTGCCTTCCATGTGTCGAAACCATCCGATTTAATTCCTGAATTACAGGGCCGTTTCCCGATTCGTGTAGAACTTAACAGCTTGACGCAGGAAGATTTCAAAGAAATTTTGACGACACCGCAACAAGCATTATTAAAACAATATCATATGCTTCTTAAAGCGGATAAAGTGACCATTCACTTTAAAGAAGAAGCCATCGATAAAATCGCCGAATTGGCCTATCGCGTAAATAATGAAACGGAAGATATCGGTGCTCGTCGTTTACATACGATTTTAGAGAAATTATTGCAGGACATTTCCTTTAATGCACCACCGGCTGAAGAAGTAGACGTAACCATTACTGCTGAAATGGTTGAAGAACGCTTAGGTACTATCGTTCAAGACGTTGATTTGTCCGAGTATATTCTATAAAAGTGCGTTAAATATAAAACATTAGTTATCCTAAACCTTTGGTAAGAGCGGTATAGAGAACGCAGAACGGCTCATTTTAGGAGCTATCATACTAATAAAAAAGCAATCCATAAGGCGAGAAACTCTGATTGACAGAGCCTTTGCCTGCGGATTGCTTTTTTGCTAGGTGGTCGTTTTAGGTTTTCGTTTTGTCCTATAAGCCTCGTTTTGACTATGGAGACATTGTTTTTTATAACAACTGTTCCATTAAATGACGGTGTTTTTTCAAGGAATTCATATAAAACGGTATGGTAGCAGCGTCCTCTTTAATAGGAATCTTGATGCGATTTTCGGGGACATGCCAATTCAGTTTGCTCACGTTGGTAATAAAGCTGGGCAAATTGGAAGCCGCTACTAAGGCATTAAATGTTTCCGGCTCGCTTTGCTTGATAAAGGTCGTTTCGGTCAATTGATTGACAAAATCCTCCCAAATGCCGAGCTGAGTACGCAGTAACATGGTTAAACCGGCTAAATCTTCTTTTGTGACAAATTCTCGGTCCGCCAACGGATGGTCGGGTGGAACAGTGAGTGACAACACTTCGTTAAAGAACAGTTCAGTAATCACTTTTGGGTTATCGATAGGCTTGTCGGTGATGACCAGCTGGCATTCTTCATTTAACAGCTTTTCTCTCAGTGTTTGGTCATCCGCCATTTCTGTGTTTAATTTTTGCTCTAACTTACGTTCTTTGGCTCGATACTCTACTTTATATAAAGGACCGGGCGCGGAGGCCCCCACATATAAGACCACTTGTTGTAACGCATATTGATGGATTTTTTGATAAAAATCATCCGTATGACGCAGTAATTGACGCTCTTGCGATACGGTGTAGTAACCGGTATCGGTAAGGGTCATGCGATTCTTGGTGCGTATAAATAATTGAATGCCCAGTTCATCTTCCAAGCGCTGCATGCTTCGCGTCAGAGCCGGTTGGGATATATTAAGCTGTTCTGCCGCTTTTGATAAAGTGCCGAAATCATT
Source organism: Veillonella sp. CAG:933 (assembly GCF_000431435.1). NCBI lineage: Bacteria > Bacillati > Bacillota > Negativicutes > Veillonellales > Veillonellaceae > Veillonella > Veillonella sp. CAG:933. Next base: position 56,573 of record NZ_HF986191.1, on the reverse strand, counting down.
GAATGCAATTAATTGTTCTAATAAGATTAAATCAATCATGGTAAACTCCTTTTGGTGTAACGGTTACTACGAATTTACTATGCACAATAATTATAGCATACTCATAAAATTTTATCATAATAGATAGTTAGGCTTTTTCAAAATATTTAAAAACTTAGAACTATTTACTTGACTTGAAGTTAACATCAAGGAATATAATGGCAATGAAATAATAGCAAAATATGCTATCAAAAGCATTAAGCCATTATATTTTGAGATATTGAGAGAATTGGGAGGAATTTATATGACTCTAAAAAAATTTATTTTGCTATTCTTGTTGTTATTATAGGCGCAGGCCTGTTTTGGCTGAATTTTTCAAACGATAAAACTGATACGAGTACTACGACCGTGTCTACTAGTAATGTAGTATCCACTACGGATACAACTAAAGGGAACCACCGAAGCTTAATCGTATTTTTCTCGCGAACTAAAGGTGTTTACGGTGTAGGCGAATTGCCAATCGGTCACACCCATCGAATTGCCAATTACATTCAAAGCGCTACCGGGGTCGATATGTATGAAATTGTACCGGTAAAAGAATATCCGTCGGAGTATCGTGAAACTACGCAAGTAGCGAAGGCGGAACAGGCTAATAATGAAAGACCGGCTATTCAGGGACAAATTCCTGATTTGAGTCAATATGACACTATTTATATCGGTTCGCCAATTTGGTGGGGTGAGTACCCTATGGTTGTTCACACCTTCCTTGATCAAGTTAATTTGAATGGTAAAACTGTAATTCCGTTTACAACTCATGAAGGGTCCGGCTTAGGGAGTGTTGAAGCAGTCTTAGCAAAACAATTCCCTGGAGCCCATTTATTGGAAGGCTTAGCAATTCGTGGCAGCGAATCTGATTCCGATGCCGCTAAAACGGCTGTACAGACATGGCTGCAACGTATCGGTGTATTGGGTCAGTAAAGGGAGCGTGTAGATGGGGAATTTACTGCAAATATTTCGTTTGATAATATACTGGTTCATTCTGTCGGCCCCTTTGGTATACTTGATGAACACAGGTATAGTTGAGACTACGAGCAACTTAATTACCTATGATGTAGGCGTAATAGCTTATGTAGGATGGTTGTTAGCAGTCTATATAATAACAAAACCAAAATGGTTGCTCCGTGTGTTGCGCATTTCAGAAGTTATGGCTTGGCATCGGTTGTTGGGCCCTTTAACCTTACTGCTTGCGTTGGGACACTATTGGTTTTCTTTTTCCATGCATGAGGAAATCAAATATACCGGGCTTGGAGCTCTGGTAGCAGCTGTTATCGCCTTGTTGGTCGCCATAATTTGGCTCACACCGTTAAGTAAACAAGCGAAAACAACATTTGATTCTTTTAGGCAAGCTATGCGTCAGCTTTGGTCATATCAGACGGGACGATGGTTGCATCGTTTATATTTGTTGGCCATTGTGCTCGGTCTGGTCCATGTGCATATGATTCCACGCATTGCCGAGAGCCTATACTTTATGATGACATTTGATGCCTACACCTTATTTGTGTTGGCATCATATGCTTGGTATCGAATGAAGTAGTCACATTAGGCTGAGAGCTTAAGGTGAAACTATTTTACCATAAATAGAATGAACTCTGCCAAATAATCCGTTCGGCGTATTTTTAACTGGGAAAATACATCGAGCGGATTATTTTTTGCAATGATTGCTTTATTAATTCTTTAAAATTACACTTCAGTATGCGTGTTGTTTATACATGAATAAAGAACCACTATTGTACTATTTTTAGAATATTAGATATGATACTAACAGTTCTTATACTAGTTGGAAATCAGATTTTTTGGCTGAAGTTAAAAATTTGAGATTAAAGAAGAGTTAAAAAGTGGAGGGAGAAGAACGAAAGACCCGCAATCAAAGGCTCCATACCTGATGTAAGCCAATATGATACTATCTATATCGGGTCGCCGATTTGGTGGGGCGAATATCCGATGGTGGTCCGTATGTTCCTCGATCAAGTTGATTTAAACGGTAAAACCGTGATTCCGTATACTACGCATGAAGGCTCCGGCTTAGGTAGCACTACAGCTATTTTAGTAAGCATATCTACATTTACTCTTTATCATTGAAAGAAAAGGATGTTTTTTTTGGAAGAAGTCATGAAAGCGAATAATTCTGTTGAAGCTACCGAAAATACTAAGTTTGGTATGACGCTCGTCATAACGTTACTATCATATTTTGTAATTCTCATGGATAATTCCATCGTGTTTACCAGTTCGCTACAGATTGGCGAATCATTACAGCTTGATTCCACTCATCTGGCTTGGGTATCTAATGCCTATACAATCACCTTTGGTGGTTTCTTACTTTTAGCCGGACGTTTATCTGATTTATTGGGGCGAAAACACATTTTTCAGCTGGGTCTCGTAATTTTTGCACTCAGTTCCTTAGCTATCGGTTACGCCCAGAGCGCGGCTATGCTAATCGGAGCCCGAGCCGTTCAGGGTATTGGCAGTGCGATTATTGCACCGACCAGTTTGGCTCTTATCATGGATGCGTATATCGGTGAAATGCGCAGTAAAGCCATAGCGTATTACGGAACCACCGCCGGTTTGGGATCCAGTATCGGGTTACTTATCGGCGGCGCCTTAACAAGTCTATTTTCCTGGCGAGTGGGTTTTCTGATTAATGTGCCTATCGCATTATTATTGGTAGTATTGACTTGGCGCTATATTAAGGATAGTGAAACAGTTAACAGCAAAATCGATTATTTGGGCAGCATTCTTTCCGTCATCGGTCTCAGCTCCTTAATTTACAGCTTAACTGCTGACAATAACGGATTTTGGTTTGCTATAATCGGTATCGTTTTCCTTGCTTTATTTTATTGGCGTGAAAAAAGCATTACGTTTCCGATTATGCCACTGTCTCTATATACCCATAAAGTTCGGTTTGGCGCTTATATAACTCGATTACTATTTATGATGAGTGTGCTGCCGTATTGGTTTTTAATTCCGCAAATGCTACAACGAGCTTATGAGCTAACACCGTTTGGAGCGGGGCTAGCCTTTTTACCGATGACGATTCCACAATTTATGACTGCATTACAAGTTCCGCGTTTATCTCAATATTGGAAACAAAGTACCATAATGATGGTCGGTTCGGCACTAATCCTTCTTGGCCTTGTGGCCACGGCGCTTATTGATATTGAACAAGGTTATGTACTGGCCGTTGCCTTACCGATGATTCCGCTCGGCATGGGGCAAGCCATGGTTGTAACCACGGTGACATCGGCAGGTATTTTTGACACACCAAAAGAATTGGCCGGCGCAGCCAGCGGAATTACCAACACCATGCATCAAATAGGAGGTCCTATAGGTTTGTCTATTATTGTGGGGCTTAACGCATCGTACAGTGAAGGTCTCCTTATTATGGCCTCTTATACAGCTATTTCCATGATTATTATAAAAGCCTTTATTATGGGGCGCGATTAAATAACAGTTTGGTATAAATATGTAAGGCACAATAAAAAGCAATCCGCCTGAGTAAGATATCTATGAAATATCTTATAGGTAGATTGCTTTTTGTTTTTGTAACGAAAAGCAGTTAGCATTCAGTAATTGAACACTAACTGTTTAGCTATTATTTGCGTTTATGTTTATTTTGAGCTTTCTGTGGTTGTAATTTTGACGCATCCCGGGAGGCTCCCTCGCCGTCGCCCCCATAGAGATGAGTATCATAGGAACCTTTTACCTGAAGGTAGATAAAGACGATAATCCCGATAATAATAACCGTAAGACTGGTCATCTGTGCCGATTTGAGGCCCATGGTGAGATTTACGTAGTCGCCACGTAAAAACTCGAGAAAGAAACGAGCCGTTGAGTATAAAATAGCATAGAGTACGAAAGTCTGACCTTTTTTGTGTGGTACTGTATTGAATAAGAGCAGTGCCACGAAAATGAGGATATCGATTTGACCCTCCCAGATTTCGGCCGGCCATAAGGGTTGAGCCCCGTAGGTTTTAAAGGCAAGGGTAGTTTCCGGATAGAGAATACCGAAATTACCGCCGGTGGGGTGTCCGAAAGCATCACCGTTCATGAGGTTTGCCATACGGCCTACAGATTGACCCAGAATTAAAGCCGGTGCAAACACATCGGCAAAAGCCCAAGTGTCGATATTATGTTTCCTTACATACCAAATACCCGCTAAGGTACCGAGCACGACGCCCCCTTGAATGGCCATACCCCCTTGCCATACAAAGGGAATCTCTAAGAGATGATGTTGATAATAATCCCAGTCGAAGAAAAACACATCCCAAAGACGGGCACCGATAATACCGGCAATACCGGTGGTGATAGCGAAATCGAACATGTGAACATGCCAACCGCGGCCGTCTCGTTTAAATAAATAATAGGCTACTGCGGCGGCGCAGAAAATACCTAACGATAAGAGCAGACCGTAAGCTCGAATCGGAAAGTCTCCTATATAAAATAAATATTGATGCATAATTACCTCCTCATAAATAGTATATATTCATTATAACGGAGCGCCATTCTTATGACAAATAAAAAGGGGGTATGTTATAATAAAAATTATCGTAGGAGGAGGCGATTAAGAGTGATAACTATTTCATTTTTAGGCCCTCACGGGACGTTTACGGAAGAAGCTCTGAATCGTCTGTGTGAGTGTCAATCATTGATGATACAAAAAGAGGCGATGAATACTATTGATGAAGCTATTGAAGCGGCCATGTTGGGACATGTGGATTATGCTTTCGTACCGGTCGAAAATTCTTTGGGCGGTACGGTTTTGACAACAATAGATTATTTGGCAGAACACGGCGGCGTGGAAATACGAGCTGAAATCTGCATGCCTATTCGCCATTATTTATGGGGCTTGCCGGGCAGTGCGGCCAATGAAATAACCATGATTTATTCCCATCCGCAGGCATTGAGACAATGTAAAATGTTTTTGCAAAAACAGGCTAAACAGGCTCAACAAATTGTGACGGATTCTACGGCACAAGGGGCCGGCATTGTGGCTCAATCGCAGTCATTAGCCAAAGCAGCCATTGGCGGCGAGGCTATGGGCATAAAATACGGCTTGGTTAAATTAACCGATCAAATTCAAGATAATATGCTTAATTTGACGCGCTTTATTTTGGTAAAACCAAATCATCACATAACGTTTGATGCCACTATGACAACGGGGAAGGTGTCTTTACAATGTGAATTGGAAGGCTTGCGTCCGGGCTCATTGTGGGAATGCTTAGGGATTTTTGCCAAACGGCAAATCAATTTGGTTAAAATCGAATCGCGTCCGACCAAAGGACGTCTCGGTGAGTATAAATTTTTCCTTGATCTTCAGATATTAGATAATGGACCTCAAATTTCGGAGGCGCTGGCTGAACTTAAAGAATTGGCCACGTCTTTGCAACTATTGGGGGCCTATGAAACATATATTGTCGAGTAAAAGCACCTAAGAAGACTTTTAAGGTTGAGTACAAACAGCTGATAATAAATAAAAGTCTATTAAAGCTAAGCAAACTCATAAAAAATGGAATTTACTATATAAAAGAAAGGATGTATATGAAGAAAATTTTGACTCGTGCCGTATTGGCAGCGTTAGTGACGCTTTCCGCCACCGGCGCCCAGGCGGCATCTATTGAAGTGACTAAAGAAAGCAGCAGTTTAATCAAAATAGATAACTCTGTAAAATATAAAGCATCGCAAGCTACTAGTAATGGTAAAGTAACGGTTTCTAAGGAGGCCGGCAATGACCTTAGCGGCACGGAATCGGTGCAACCTATTTTTATTCGTACATTGGCTGGTCAGACCAGTGATGCGGGGGAATTGGCTATCGTGGAAGACGGCCATATATTTATCCCTTTAAGCGTATATCAGACGGTAAATTTAAATACTATCAGTATAAAAAATAACAAGGCCTATATTGCGTTGCCGGCACCCCGTCGTGCCGGTGACATGAGCTACAACGGCGATCGCCGTAACGGTGTACGTACCATTCAATTGGCTACGATAGAGCGCAACGGAACAACATATGTAGACATGAGTGCCACATCACCGCTTCTTGGCGTACAGGCGATTCGTACAAAGACGGGTATTGAATTGAAGGCACCCTTAGGGGCTTTAGATATTCCAACGCGTAAGGAAATAAAGGGTTCTTTGGCATGGGTATTCGATCCTACTGTGTCTGCTTCTTATGGGGTACCGGTAGCGAAGAGCGGTACCTCCGTTGTTTCGCCAACATGGTTTGATTTGTCTGAAAAAGGCTTGGCTGTTAAAAACGGTGTAAGCCTGACGTACGCCAATACTTATAAAGACGAGGGGTATCGTGTATGGCCGTTGGTGACGAATCAGTTTGATCCGGATTTAACGAGTAAAATCTTAAATGACAAGAAATACTGGCAAACCATTGCGGATGATATGGTATTGTATGCGTTGACCTATGGTTATGACGGCTATAATTTAGATTTTGAAGATGTGCATTATAAGGATAAAGCAAAACTTACGAGTTTTGTAACATACCTTACACAACGTCTTCATGAGTTTAATATCTATGTTTCTATGGATGTAACGGGCTATTCCGATAGTGAAAACTGGTCCATGGTATACGATCGTAAGCATTTAGGCAAAGTCCTCGATTATATGGTGCTCATGGCCTATGACGAAGTGTGGGCATCCAGTCCGGAAGCGGGCCCGGTTGCCAGCTATCCGTGGGTAAAACGCAATGCTACGGCGCTTACTCGCGAAGTTTCACCTGAAAAAATCGTCCTTGGCGTACCGTATTATATGCGTGTATGGCAGCGTACTATTTCCGTAGATGATAAAGGGAAAGTTACCTACGGTAAAGCTAAGAGCCGTACGCTTACTATGAAAGAAGCAGAGGAATTAAAAGCTATTTATGCTGATAGAGTGCAGTGGGATGATGATTTGAAATTACACTATTTGCGATTCGGTAATGATGAATTAGGTGAACAATTATTGGCCTATGCGGAAACCGGCAAAGAGCCGAGAATTGCCGGTGGCTTGCGGAATAAGTCGGCTACCATTTCCGAAGTGTGGTTTGAAGACGAAGCATCTATGGCCTACAAGCGTGAGCTCATGAGTGAGCTTAAATTAGCGGGCTTTGCAGCATGGCGAAAAGGTTTTGAAACTTCATCTTTCCGTCAATTTATGTACAATGATGCGGTGCCGGCAAAGAATGTTCCACACGGTACGGCTAAAAAGATTACTAAATTGCCTAGCTTTAATGGCAACGAATCGGCTGCGACTAAGCAGAATGCCGGTGCTAATCCTTTTACTAGCAGTGGTGAAACGGCCGGTACAGTATCAGCCGGTGCTACTTCAACGGGCGTAGCTGTTACTGGTTCAAGTTCTACGAAAGTGGCAGTAACAAAAGAATCGTAACACATCCCATGTTGACGGTATTGTTATAATAGTAATATAATTAAATTTAAGACTTGAAGATAAAATAAAACGGTATAGACTTGAGGAATTTGAGTTTGAGGAGGCTGTGGCATGAACGAAAAATATGTAGCCCAGGACATTGAAAAGAAATGGCAAGCGTATTGGCTTGAACACAATACGTTTAAGACCGACTATGATGAAAGTAAAGAAAAATATTATGTACTCGAAATGTTCCCATATCCATCGGGGAATTTACATATGGGGCATGTGCGTAACTACTCCATTGGTGACGTAGTAGCTCGTTTTAAAAAAATGAAGGGCTTCAACGTACTTCATCCAATGGGCTGGGATGCCTTCGGTATGCCGGCAGAAAATGCGGCTATTAAACATGGCATTGCACCAAGCAAATGGACTTATGAAAACATTGCTAATATGAAACGTCAGCAGCAAGAGCTCGGTTTATCCTACGATTGGGACCGTGAAGTAGCTACCTGTAAGGAAGATTACTATCGTTGGACCCAGTGGTTGTTCCAACAGTTTTACAAAAAAGGCTTAGCTTACAAAAAAGAAGCCAAAGTAAACTGGTGTGAGCATTGTCATACAGTGCTTGCTAACGAACAGGTTATTGACGGCCTTTGCTGGCGTTGTGACAACAAGGTTGAAAAGAAAGACCTTAAACAGTGGTTCTTAAAGATTACAGACTACGCAGATCGTTTATTAAACGATTTGGATAAACTCGACCACTGGCCTGAACGCGTTAAAACAATGCAGAAAAACTGGATTGGTCGCAGTGAAGGGGCTCAGTTCGCTTTTGAAATCCCTGAAATCAATAAAAATATTGAAGTCTATACGACTCGTGTTGATACGATTTACGGTGTTTCCTATATCGTATTGGCTCCGGAACATCCGTATGTAGAAGAATTAATCGCCAATAAACCGAATAAAGCGGAATTGGACGCATTCATTCACAAAGTACGCAATTTGAACGAAATTGACCGTACCTCTACGGATGTTGAAAAAGAAGGTCTTTTCACCGGCGCTTATGCCAAACATCCGATGACCGGTAAAGATATCCCTATTTGGATTGCCAACTACGTACTCGTTGATTACGGTACCGGTGCCGTTATGGGTTCGCCGGCTCATGATGAACGGGATAATAAATTTGCTCGCAAATACAATTTGCCGATTTTACCGGTTGTCCAAAATGAAGATAACAGCTTAACTTTTGACGAATGGCAAACGGAAGCTCATGAAGACGGTATCCTTATCAATTCCGAAGAATATAACGGTATGCCTTCTGCGGAAGCACGCGAAGCTATTATCAAAAACTTGGAAGAACGCGGCATAGGCCGTAAGATGGTTAACTATCGTCTGCGTGATTGGTTGATTTCCCGTCAGCGTTATTGGGGCGTGCCAATTCCGGTTGTATACTGCGATAAATGCGGTGAACAACTCGTGCCTGAAGAAGAATTGCCTGTTCGTTTGCCGGAAGATGTAACCTTTGATGCAGGTGCTATTTCACCGTTGGCTACATCTGAAAACTTCGTAAAAACCACTTGTCCTAAGTGTGGTGGCGAAGCTCGTCGTGAAATCGATACCATGGATACATTCATCGATTCCTCTTGGTATTTCCTTCGTTATACCGATGCTCGTAACGATAAAGAAGCGTTTAATAAGAAATTGGCTGATTACTGGATGGATGTAGACCAATACATCGGCGGTATCGAACATGCAATCTTGCACTTATTGTATTCTCGTTTCTTCGTAAAAGTAGTTCATGATTTGGGCCTTGTAAGCTATGACGAACCATTCAAAGGTTTGTTGACTCAGGGCATGGTGCTTAAAGAAGGCAGCAAAATGTCCAAATCTAAGGGCAATGTTGTATCCCCTGAAGAAATCGTTGCGAAATACGGTGCCGATACGGCTCGTCTTTTCATCCTCTTCGCGGCACCGGTAGAACGTGACCTCGACTGGAGCGATGAAGGCGTTGAAGGCTCTTATCGTTTCTTGAATCGTGTATGGCGTATCGTTGATGCGTACCAAGAATTGGCTAAAGCAGGTCATAGTGAAAAATTATCGAAAGATGAATTTGCCCTTCGTCGTGAATTACACCGCGTTATTAAAAAAGTAACCGAAGACCTTGACGGTAAATTCAACTTTAATACGGCTATTTCCAGCATCATGGAATTAGTTAATGCTATGTATCAGTTCAAAGACAGTCATGATACAGTACAGGCTGATTTAGGCCATGAATTGGTTGAAAAATTACTGCTCATGTTAGCTCCGTTTACACCGCATATTACGGAAGAGTTGTGGCATGAAGTAGGTAAAACCGGCAGCATTCATCAGCAAGATTGGCCAATTTATGAAGAAGCGGCCCTTGTAATCGATGAAGTTGAAATCGCCGTACAAGTTAACGGTAAAGTACGCGATAAAATGACGATTCCGGTAGATATGCCTAAAGCCGATTTGGAAGCTCAGGCATTGGCCCTTGATCGTGTAAAAGAATTTACAGACGGTAAAACTGTAGCTAAAGTCATCATTATTCCAAATAAAATTGTGAATATTGTTGTTAAATAATTAGTAGAATGATATGAGATAATATGCACAATTTAAATTTTAAATTGTGCATATTTCTGTATAAGCTTAAGTTAGACAGGTCGATATACGTGAAACAATATCATTTATAGCATAATGAGGAGGTGTCATATGCCTAAACGCAGTGACTATATTAGTTGGGATGAATATTTTATGGGCGTAGCCATCTTGGCAGCTCAGCGTTCCAAAGATCCGAATACCCAGGTCGGCGCCTGTATCGTTAGTCAGGATAACAAGATTTTATCCATCGGCTACAACGGTATGCCGCTTGGTTGCAGCGACGATGAATTCGCTTGGGGACGCGATGCAGACCACGATAATAAATATTTTTACATCGTTCACAGTGAATTAAATGCCATTTTAAACTATCGCGGCGGTTCATTGGAAGGCAGTAAGATTTATGTCACCTTATTTCCTTGTAATGAATGTGCTAAAGCGATTATTCAAAGTGGCATTCGCGAAGTGATTTATTGGCAGGATAAATACAAAGACACAGCGGAAGTTATAGCCTCGAAACGAATGCTCAGAACCGCCGGTGTGCAGATAACGGAGTATATACCGACAGGGCGCACGGTAAATATTAGCGTGTAGGGCGCGGTTTCTTCTTGCGCGGTATTGCAAAAACAGGGCAGTCAGGCGGTCAGTATTAGTGCTTAGCCCGCTATGTCTTAATAAATAATGTGTAAAAAACATGGCGAGCTACATAATCAGCAATCAACAATCCTCTTAGTCTGTCTGTTTTTTTATATTAGAGCCTAAGAAAACATTGCGGGCTATAGTACTAAAAACTCGATGCGGCTCACTGCCCATTTTTATGCGTACCGCAGTCAAGAAGACCCAAAGCGCACTACAACGCTAATATTGGAGGAAGAGAGGAGAAGGAATTACCAAGAAAAAACAAAGCGCACTACAACGCTAATATTGGGGGAGTGGGAATGAATTGTTAAGTCTCCCTCGCACTTCAGCTCTCTATTTTTGAAGAAGCGACGGACGAGGGGGATTTTTTCTATCATGTTCTCGGGCGGGTGTTAATATAATGGCCTCGCCTGCTTATTGCACTTATGAGCCTAATCGGAAGGTTGAGTATGAAGTGTAGCACTATTTTAAAAGAAAGAGCGGCAGTTATTTCATAAGATTCCGTTCTTAGAAGCTTACGAGGGCGAGTTTATGTAGGAGTATAGCACTATATAAAAAAGAAAAAGCATTAGTGACCTTGAACGACCTTTGCTCTGTAGAGCCTGGGAGGAGAGGTTACTAATGCTTTTTCTTTATTTATTTTGTCCTCGTAAGCTTATAGAGAACGTTTGCGTGAGGTGCTGCCGCTCTTTCTTTGGCAAAAAGGCTCAATCGAACTATCCGATTAAGCTCTTGAGAGCTGAAGGAGCTAGGCCTTATATTAACAACCTTCCGTTTTTCATGACTTGAATAACATCCCCCTCGAACGTCGTTCCTTCAATATTCATATCTTCATGTCCAATCATGAAGTCGACGTGGGTCAGGGAGTCATTCAGGCCTTCCGCTTTCAGTTCTTCTTTGCTCATGCCGTCGCTGTTGGCAAGGCAGGTTGGGTAAGCTGCACCGATAGCCAGGTGGCAGGAGGCGTTTTCATCATACAGTGTTTCGAAGTAGACACGATTGGATTGACTGATTGGGGAGTAGTGGTCTACGAGAGCCACTTCGCCGAGATAAGCGGAGCCCTCGTCGGTTTCGATAAGGTGTTTCAGATGTTCCTTACCAACTTTTGCATCGTAGTCAACGATTTTGCCGTTTTCAAAAGTAAAATGGAATTCATTGATTTCATTGCCCTGATAAATAAGCGGCTTTGTGCTGTACACAATGCCGTTAACCCCATTGTATTGAGGGGCACTGAATACTTCTTCGGTTGGAATGTTGGCATCGAAGATGGTTCCGTTTTTAGCAGCCTCTGCACCGCCTTGCCACAAATGGTTTTTAGGAAGATCAATACGTAAGTCGGTGCCGTTGGAGCAAGTGTAATGAAGTGTTTTAAAATGATAGTCATTCATGGCTTTGGTACGATGGCCAAGGCGTTCTAAATGTTTTGGCAAAGTTTCTTCGTCAGCGACGTTTTCAAGACGGCAGAGCGTGAAAATTTCAGACCATAAGGTATCGAGTTTTTCAGAATCGGTACCGGTGAAGCCTAATAGTTCAGCCCAGCGCAAGGTCGCCACGGAGGCTACGCACCAGGTGAGGGTGGAATCCATGATGGCTTCGTGATAGAAAGCAAGCGTTTTATTTAAGTTACGAGACTGCATAGCAATGCGTTCCGATGGAACACCGGCTAGTGCTTTCGGATTAGCGCTGATGAGGGATAAAAAGGCGGCGCCTCTATCAACATAGGTTTGATAATAGGTAGGAATCCAAGGGGCCGGATTGGATAATACATCTTCCGGCGCATGAAGGAGTCGTTCTTTACCGATTTCGGTGGAACGCCAATTCACTACTACTTCTTTAGCCCCTAATGCATAGGCTTCCTTAGTTACGATTAGGGCAAAGTCGCTGTTTTCTACATCCACATTGATAACTAAGGTTTGATCTTTTTGAAGGTTTACGCCGGTTGTCAAAAGAGCGTGTGCATAATTTTTTAAACGATTTGTTTCCATAAAATACATCCTTTCTATTACTGTGTCCATACGAAGTTTTATGATTCTTATCTTTAGTTACTCATACCATTAGTGCGCATGCGCACCAGTGGTGGAATTAAGTAGGACTTATATTTTCAATCACGAAACCCTAACTAAGAATATAAAATTAAGTTTTGGGAGGGTTTTGTAATGGAACAGCTAAAAAAGCATAAAAAAGTATGGTTACTTTTAGCTATATCTATATTTTTATATTTAGTGGTGCTAAGGCCTATTATATCAGATTCATCGGAGCAAATGAATACATCCGATGTGGTGGCTGCTTCTACATCCGGAAATAGGAGTGTTAATGATGGTGAAGCCGATAGTTCGCTAATAAACAGAAGTAGTAAAGGGAGTGGCCATTCTAATAGCACTTCGACGGACAATCGTAACAGTGATTTCAATAACAATTCAGGCGGCGATAATCAGTTTGTTTATGTAACGGGTGCTGTGGAAACTCCCGGATTATACAAAGTGCGCGAAGGTGAAACCGTAGGCGATGTGATTCAAGGGGCGGGCGGTTTATTACCGTATGCTTCGGTGGATACCTTAAATTTGGCGGAAGTTGCTACCAGCGGCAGTCATATCCATGTGACGTTTAATTTCATGGGAAACCCGGAAGAACTTTTGCGTAGGCAAAAGATAAATATTAATACGGCGACGGAGCAGGAATTGACTAAATTATCCGGTGTGGGGCCGGGAACGGCTAAGAAGATTATTGCTTATCGGGAGCAATCGGGACCTTTTAAAGCGATTGAAGATCTTAAAAAGGTAAAGGGAATTGGGGACGCTACGTTTAAGAAATTGGCACCCCATATTACCGTTTGAGCAGCACGCTTTAAGAAAAATGATTTAAGTAAAATGATTTAAGCAAAATGATTTAAACAATATAGTTTAAGCGAAATATTTTGTGCGGATCTATTTCAATCAATCAGATTATTTTGTTAATAATTGATGTGACGAAAAAATTTTTTATAAAAATTTTTAAAAATTTGGAGCCAAATTGAAGTCTGAAACGTTTATATGTATGAGGAGTAATATGGGTGAGCAAATATCATGGCAGAAAATTGTAGCGCCAGGTAAAAAGGTATTATATTTTTTTACTTATACGGAATGGGGTGCCATACTATGGCTGGCGCCGGCTTGGGGAATCGTGTTTGCCTACGGACAACGCTATGAATTCACTAACCCGATGATTGTTTTTCTCTGTAGTATTTGGTATTTCATTTGGCTGATTTGGCAGCGAGGAGGTAAAAATAAGAAGCAAAGCTATATCTATGCCGGTCCCACTATAAGTGCTACGGACATGGTGCGCCAAGGTATTACATCTTCTTATGTACAAGCTATTATCGTTGGATTGTTATTGGTTTTAGCGAGTATGGGATACTATCATACAAAAAGCGAGATTGACGAGTATTATGAGGTTAACCCTTACTATATGGGGGCTGAAGGAATATATACAGTTCGTGTTCTGAATTTGCCGGAATCAGTTATCCTGCAAGATAAAGAATTTCTGCGCTTTGAAGGCGATTTAGTTACTATGATACCAAAAAAAGAAGCCACCGAGTCAAAGCCGTTAAAAGCGGACGGTCAACTTATGGTATATGTGGCGCCTACCGAAGCTATGAAGGCAAAGCCTATCTTGCCCGGTCAATATGTGATGGTAAAAGGCAGGACGAGTAAACTGTTACAGGCTCCCGAAGAAGGTCGCATCGATTTGCGCCCCCGTTATCTGGCAGCCCATCGCGTAGGCAATCTATATGAAGGGACTTTTGAGGGCTTTGATACAGCGGTGAGACCAAACTGGTATGAGCGTATTAACGATAGAATCGATTATCTATTGGGGGTGACCCGTTGGCAACTGATGAATCAGATAGCTGCTAATTTACCCGGTGAAATGGCTGCCGTAGGACAGAGTTTATTGCTTGGCGGTGGCTATGGAGCTATCGATGCGTCTGTTATGGATTCGTTTGCCAAAACGGGGTTAATCCACATCTTATCTGTATCCGGCTCTCACGTAGCCCTATTATTCGGGTTTGTGTTTGTTGTTGCTCATATTATGGGGGTACCCAAGAAAAAAGCGACTTACGGTGCCATCGTCTTTGTTATATTATATTGTGCTATTGTGGGGTTCAATCCGCCCGTGGTGCGTTCCGCTGTCATGGGTATTATTATGGGAATTGCTCTAATTCGAGGCGAGGTGTATCATAGTCGGCAGGCTCTGAATATAAGTGCGGCTCTTATGTTGGCGTATGAACCGCTTTTGTTCTTGGATATCAGTTTTCAACTCTCCTTAGGTGCCACCTATGGCATATTACTCTTCAGCCGCACTTTGTATCAGCGTTTGCCGAAAGGCTGGCCCTATATTATGGGCCCCATCAGTTTATGCCTTAGTGCGCAAATTTTAATTTGGCCGTTGCAACTTTATTATTTTCATCTTATGGGGTACGGATCCTTTTTGGCAGCCGTTATTGTCGGTCCTTTATTGGATTTAGCCATATTGGCTACTGCTGTGCTGTTGCTTTTGCACTGGTTAATTCCAGTAGGCAGTTTATGGTATTTGCTGGGGCTCCTTTTGCGGTTATCCCTCTTTTTAAACTTTACGATTGCTTCATTGCCGGGAGCGGTTATGTGGTTAGGGGCATTGCCGGTGTGGCTTGGCACTATATATGTTATATGTTGTCGTCATTTATATGCTATTATGCATGAATGGAGGGTTCGCTCGCTTTTTTATGAAAACATCACAATGAGTCTGTTATTTATTGTGCTTCTCTTACCCTTAATTCATTTGTCGAGTGAACAAGTTTTTATTCATACGATTCCGGTTAATAGAGGAGCTGCTTTTTTAGTCATTAAAGAGGAACCGTTAAAAACTGCTAAAGCTTTTTTATATATGACTACAGGCGGTAAAGGCGTATCGAATATGACGCGAAGCTCCATAGTCAACAGCGTTCATTATTATGGTATCGAACGCCTCAATGGTGTTATAATGCAAGAGGTAAATGAAGGTAATGAAAAAAGTATCATAACCCTACTGCATAGCTTGGAATTTCCTGTGAGCGCAATACATAAAAGCGATATGAATCAAGATACTTATATAGGGCGTAATAGTGCAGATTTCGACAAGCTTGTTAGGGAGTATCCAAATCAGATTTTGGTGGAAGGACCAAGGGGAGGATTCCTATTCGGTAATGGACAAATTAGCGAGAACAATCTAAAATTAATAGAGACGAAACAATATATTGTAGGAACTACTAACAGCGCTACAGCATCAAGGGGCGATGACGGTCCGTCAGGTCCGGTTGCCATTGTATATTGGCCGAGCTCCGGCAATTACGCTGATGTAGATCCGGCGGATTCAACCAGATATATTACGGGCACACGTGTTGTCCCGGATTTTTTATTGTAGGAGGGGCTATGGCAATTTTGCTGCTTTATGGTGATGAGTCACAGCTCATTGATGAAAAGAAACGCGAATTTTTAACTAAATACAAGGATTTGGCGGTGCAGTCTTTAAATGATGAAGTCGGACCGGGGCGAATTTGTGAAAAGTTAAGCGAAGATTCGCTATTTGGTGAACCAACTTTATATTGTTTAATCAATCCGCCTATTTTTGTAAAGCCCAATAAAAAGGTTAGTGATGAGTGGCAACAATTGTATAATTTATTGATTACTTATGAAGGTGCCAATCCGGTGTTAATTCTATATCATGATACGATAGATAAGCGGACTAAGCATAATAGTGAGTTTTTGAAAAAAATTACGAATGTGGTCTGCATGCGTCTAAAAAAAGAGGAAATAGTCCAATGGTTGCAGTCCTATTGTAAGCAAAATGGTTTTACCATAACAATGGACGGACTGGAATATATGAAGCATTTATTGGAATTGTGGCAAGATGTGCCGGTCAGCTTTTTGCGAACCGAATTTGACCGTTATTTTCTCTTATTGCCGCCGAAAGGCAAAATAACGCAGGATTTTTTAATTCATAATGGTAGTGATTATGGAGCAAAAAATATCTTTTTATTCAAAGAGGCATTACTGCAAAAAGATGCAGCTACTTTATTGGCTTTGTTTCCTTTTATGCTTCAGAACAAAGAATCGGAACGAGCCATGTCATATATTGAAGGCCAATTGCGTTTGCAGTTGATGGTTAGCGAATGTAAAGGTACGGGATTATCGGAACGGGAGGTACAGGATTTATTTAAAAAATACGAGTCCGCTACGAAACCGTATCCCATTACTTTGGCGTACCGGCAAAGGAACGTGTCAGTACGAGCCTTGGCTAAATTGTTGCGTGGTCTCTATGAAGTTATGCGCAACAGTCGTCGTGGTGAGGGCGACTTATCTTATTTTAAAGATTTATGTTTAGCCTATTGCAAGTCCTAGAGTTTACCCATAGAAAGTTACCGGGTTTTACTCATTACAAGTTATAGGCAGCGGGGTGTTGTTGAATGAAGAAAAAAGTCGGCATTGTAGCCGGTGTGGTGTTATGTTTAATTTCATTAAGTACGGGCGCCTTTTTATATCCTACAGGCAATGTCATTCAAGGCATGTATTTAGGTGAACGTGATGTGTCACAAGCTAATAAAGAAGAGTTGGCAGATATTATTGAAGCGGAAGCGGCCAAGGGACCAACGCATATGAAGGTCAAATGGCAGGATGGTAAGGAAACCACGGTAGCTTTAAAAGATATCGGTGTAAAACCGAATGTAGATAAAACCATTGAAAGCCTTATGACTTACGGGTATGAGCCTTCTATGGAAGAATATATTACGAATCGTTGGCATGCATTGATGGCACCGGTATCTAAAGCTATCGTATATGATGTTAATGTCCCGGCGTTAGAAGCCTTATTGCAGACTTATAGTAAAGAAATCGGGTATACCGGCCATGATGCCTATTTGACGGTTGAAAACGGACAAGTCGTATTGCATCCGGAAGTACCGGGTAAGCGTCTCGATATTGCTAAGACAGTGGCTAGCTTACAGGAAAAGCTTGCTAAAGGCGAAGTATCAGGTTTTGAGCTAGTCATCGATAATCAGGCTAAGCCAAAGATCACGGCTGAAACATTAAAAGGGATTAATACCGTATTGGGAACGTATTCCACTACTTTTAACTCCGGTGATGTAAGCCGTACCCATAATATTCAAATTGCTACCGATAAAATTAATAATGTGGTGATTATGCCGCACCAAAACTTTTCATTTAATGATATTGTTGGTGAACGTACGGCTGAAGCGGGATACGATGATGCACCGGTATTTATGGACGGTAAATTAGTGCCCGGTATTGGCGGTGGCATTTGCCAAGTTAGTTCCACGCTTTTCAATAGTGCTTTATTGGCGGGGATGGATATTGTAGAACGGACGCCGCATTTTGCACCGGTAGGCTATATGGCGGCCGGTCGTGATGCTACAGTGGCGTACGGTTATTTAGATTTTATTTTCAAAAATCCGTACGACCATCCAATCTATGTGCTGGCTCATACATCCGGTGATACTTTAACTATTAGTATCTTAGGCTTTGCGGCGGATGAACCGCAAGCAGTATCTATTACAGTGGGCAATGAGCAGACAATTCCGAATAAAGTGGAAACTCGTATCGATCCGTCGGTGACCAAGGAAACAACGACCGAAGGTCATGCAGGCCTTAGTGTGGATACGACGGTACACATTACGTATAAAGACGGCCGAACCAAAACTGACTCCTTTAACTCCACCTATGATCCGGTAACGACTTATGTTGTAAAACCGGCTAAAGAAACCGCTAAAGACGGTAAGGACGGGGCTAAAGAATCTGATAAAAAAGAAACACCTACCAATAACGATAAAACTGAATCCGCTAAGTCGGAGTAATACAATGAGTTTTAAAAATTTGAAGGAAGGATAGACATGAAAGTACGATATCATATTGTGCCGAAACGGCGAAAGCAAACGGCTCTTATGATTGAAATTAAGGATAAAACCGTAAAAATTAAAAATGTGCTGTCCCAACCGGATGCATTTAAAGAGTTACAGAATAAACTGGAAGAATGGTATCAGATAAAGCAGATTCCCGTAAGGCAACTGGCTTCCGATGATGCTGATACTTTATTCTATGGCTATGCTACGGCACCGATTCATGATCATACGCCGGAAGAGTACTATATGGATGATCCCGGAGAGATTGAAATCCCTGAGGATGCGTTGGATCAAAAGTATTGGGATGAAATTTTTCACGCCTCTGAGCATGAAAGTCCTGATGAATTTAACCATCAGGAAGAAGATATGCCACCGGGCTTTGATGAATACGATTTTCCCTTTGCATTAAGAGAGGATGCGCCTATCAGCATGTATGATGAACCGGTAGAGTGTAACTATGTGCCGGCTAAGACTACGCCGGTAGATGCACAGGCAGGCGGTGGTTTTCAGTATAGCGGAAAACGAAGACGCAGCTTTAAACGTGATGTGACCGATCCGGGCATGATTTTGGGGCCGGCTATTCACGGCGAACCGGTTAGCATTTCTTCTGTTAATGAAGAAGTAAACGGCGTCGTTTTTGAAGGCATCTTTGTGTCACTTGAAATGATTGAAACGAAAACCGGTAAAGGTCTCATTAAGGGGGATATCGTAGATGCCACAAACAGTATCCGTTTTGCCAAGTTTACGGATACCGCCGAAGAGGGCGAGGAGCTCCTTAAAACGATGAATGGACTCAAAGCCGTTCGCGTACAAGGCGATGTTCATTATGATGATAAATTCGAACGTGATTATACGCTGGTATTGCGTAGCATTCAACAGTTGGAAAGTGGCGCTAAACGTACGGAAAATCGTGAAGATTCTCGCGTAGAACTGCATCTTCATACTAAAATGAGTGACCGCGATGCCTTGGTTAATGTGAAAGAGTTATTACAAACGGTAAAAGCTTGGGGTCACCCGGCGGTAGCCATTACCGACCATGGTGTCATTCAGGCTTTCCCGGAAGCACAGGAAGTGGCCGGCAAATTAGGCGTTAAAGTGATTTACGGCGTGGAAGGGTATTTGATTGAAGATGAAGAAAATGATACCCGCGCGCATATTATTTTATTGGCCAAAAATCGGGTAGGGCTTCGTAATTTATACAAAATGATTTCTATTTCCCATTTACAGTACTACAAACGCCGTCCGCGTTTACCGCGTGCCGTTATTGAAGACCATCGCGAAGGTATCATTATCGGTTCCGCTTGTGAAGCGGGTGAGCTGATTCGTGCCATCATTAAAGGTGAGTCGCAGGAACGATTATTGGAAATTGCCTCTTTCTATGACTATCTGGAAATCCAGCCATTGGAAAATAATCAATTTTTAATGTATGACCGTAAAACCGGTGAAAAAATTCATGATGAGCAGTATCTGATTGACATTAATAAAAAGGTTGTAGAACTTGGCGAATTATTGAATAAACCGGTAGTGGCAACCTGTGATGTGCATCATCTGAATGATGATGAAAAAATATATCGCCAGATTATGTTGACTGTATCCGGTTTTAAAGATATTGAACGGACGCCGTCGCTATATTTGCGTACTACCGATGAAATGTTGGAAGAATTTAAATACTTGGGCGAAGAGAAAGCCTATGAAGTGGTAGTTACCAACTCGCGCATGATTAATGACAGCATTGAATCTTTGCAACCGGTACCGCAGCGCAAAACGTATTCACCTAAGATTGAAGGGGCCGATAATGCATTGAAGGAAATGTGTTATAAAAAGGCCAAAGAAATTTATGGGGATCCTTTGCCGGATGTAGTAGCGGAGCGCCTCGATTATGAGTTGACCCGTATTATCGGCAACGGTTACGGCGTGTTGTATTATATTGCGCATAAACTGGTGCGTAAGTCCTTGGATGACGGTTATTTGGTAGGCTCCCGTGGTTCCGTAGGTTCCTCGTTTGTAGCCACCATGGCAGATATTACGGAAGTAAATCCGTTACCACCACATTATATTTGCCCGAAATGTAAACATAGCGAATTCTTTACCAAGGGTGAATATGCCGGTGGCTTTGACTTGCCACGCAAGAATTGTCCGGAATGCGGTACACCGCTTCACACCAACGGCCATGATATTCCGTTTGCTATATTCATGGGCTTTAATGGCGATAAGGTACCTGATATTGACCTTAACTTCTCCGGTGATTATCAGCCACGCGCTCATAAATACACGGAAGAATTGTTCGGTCGTGATAATGTATTCCGCGCCGGCACAATCGGTACGATTGCTGAAAAAACAGCAATTGGTTATGTTAAAAAATATGCGGAAGCAAATGATATTCAAGCGCGTCAAGGCTTTTTGGAATCCTTGGCCAAAGGCGTTACGGGTGTAAAAAATACAACCGGTCAGCATCCGGGGGGCATCATGGTTTGTCCGCGCGATATGGATGTGCATGAGTTCACACCGGTGCAATATCCGGCCAATAAAAAAGACAGTGGCATCATTACGACTCACTTCGATTATCACTCCTTTGAAGGTTGTATGACGAAGCTTGATATACTGGGCCATGATGATCCGACAATTATTCGTATGTTGGAAGATATTACCGGTATCGACGTTCAAACGATTCCGTTTGACGATCCGGAAACACTCAGCTTGTTCTCGTCCACTAAAGCTATCGGTTTAACACCGGAGCAGCTGATGGGTGATAAAGTTGCATCCTTGGCCGTACCGGAATGTGGTACCGGCTTTGTACGGCGTATGTTGGAAGATTCCAAGCCGAAATGTTTCTCCGACATAGTACGTATTTCCGGTTTTTCTCATGGTACGAATGTATGGCTTGACAATGCGCAAACTTTAATTAAAAATGGTACTTGCCAATTGAATGAAGCCATTTCTACCCGTGATGACATCATGAACTTCTTGATGCATCGCGGTATTAAGCCAATTACTTGCTTTAAAGTCATGGAAAACGTGCGTAAGGGCAAGAAGATTGATAAGTTGAATAAATTGGGGCAAAAAGAAACGGATTACGAAGAACAGATGCGTGCCGGTGGTATTCCGGAATGGTTCATTGAGTCTTGTAATAAAATTTCCTATTTATTCCCCCGTGCCCATGCGGTGGCTTATGTAATGATGGCGTTTCGCATTGCCTGGTTTAAAATTAATTATCCGTTGGCATTCTATGCCGCTTATTTCTCGATTCGTGCCAAAGCGTATGACATGAAAATAATGGCAAGTTCACTCAGTGAACAGCGTGCCGAGTTTGATCGTTTGAAAGCACTGGACCGCAAGGCAAGCAATAAAGACAAAGACATGATGAGTGCCTTGGAAGTTTCCATGGAAATGAAGCAGCGCGGTTTTGATTTCTTAGTGGCTGATCTTAATTACTCAGAAGCCCGTCGTTTTACTATTCATAACGGTGCTTTATTGCCGCCGTTCTTGGCTGTGGACAGCTTGGGTGAAAAAGTAGCGGATATGATTGTGGCGGAACGGAAAGAAAAACCGTTTACATCAGTTAAAGACTTACAACGTCGTTGCAAGGTTTCCGGCAGCATCATCGCAACTATGCGAGATTTAGGTTGTTTTAAAGATTTACCGGAAGATGAACAAATGAGTTTATTCGGCTAAATATTAGTAGTAAAATAAATGTTAGCAGTAAAAGGAGGTTTTTATGACCTTAAAAGTGAAAGATCCGGTATGGATTGGTGTTGATGTAGGCACGACCGGTGTGCGTGCTACGGCGTATACGGCTACGGGTAAGGCAGTAGCTACGACTGAAGCATTTTACAGCTTGGAAACGCCACAGTATGACTGGGCGGAACAAAATCCGCAGCAGATTTATGATGCTGTAGAAGAAGTAGTGAAGGGGACCGTAGCTGAATTACAGTACAAATTGGTTACTATTTCCGGTTTGGCCTTAAGTTCCGTTATGCACAGCTTTATCCCGCAAGATGATAAGTTCCAACTCTTAGGCAATATGATGACCTGGGCTGATAGCCGCAGTGCCGCTATTGTTCGTCGTTTAGAAAAAGACCCTAAAGTTAAAGATTTTTACTTCAATACAGGCTGTCCGTTGCATGCTACCTATCCACTGGCTAAAATCCTATGGGTGAAAGAAAATCAGCCGTCCATTTTTGAACGCATGACTCATATCGGCTCTATTAAAGATTTCATTTTCCGTAATTTAACCGGTGAATGGGTGACTGATAAATCGGTTGCCAGCAGCAGTGGTCTCTACAATGCGCACAAAGAATGTTGGGACGAAGAAATTTTAAACTTTGTCGGTATTACCGAAAAATGTTTGCCGGAAGTTGTTTCTACGACTCATAGTAGTGCCTTGTTGCCTGATGTAGCGAGCCGTTTAGGTTTGCCGGCCGGTTTACCGGTTGTTATCGGTGCAACCGATGGTGTATTGGTAAATGTTGGTATTGGTGCTGTTTCAGCCGGTCAGCTCAGCTGCACGATTGGTACGAGCGGTGCGATTCGCATGCTTACGGAAAAACCGCGCATGGATAAACAACAACGTACATGGTGTTACAACTTAACCGATGACATGTGGGTAGCCGGCGGTGCCATTAACAATGGCGGTATCATCATGCGTTGGATGCGTGACCGTATTCTTCATTTGCATGGCCCGCAAATGGAACAACTCGATGTGGATCCATACGATTTGATGACCATGAAAGCTCGTCACGTACCGGCCGGCTCCGGCGGATTACTCTTGATGCCGTTCTTTACCGGTGAACGAGCACCATATTGGAACTCCGATTTACGCGGTGCTTTTATCGGCTTATCCTTAAATCACAGCCGTTCTTATATGATTCGCGCTACCATGGAAGGTATTTGTTACAGCCTTCTTTGCGTATTGCAAGCTCTGCGTGATTTTGAAGAAGTGAAAGACATTCGCGTCAGCGGCAGCTTTACTAAATCCGAATTATGGCTTCAGATTATGGCTGATATTTTTAATGAAAACATTACCTTGCCGACAAACAGTGAAGGGGCATCCTTTGGCGCAGCCGTATTAGGTTTTATTTCTGACGGTACGTTGAAAGACATTAAAGATACAGCTACACTAGTTACGGCTCAAGAAGTATACACACCAAAAGAAGTTAATCGCGAAGTATATGATGACTTGTTCAAGATTTATGAGTCTTTATATGTAAATATGAAAGATGATTTGGCTCGTTTGGTGAACTTCCAACAGAACCATCCGTTCAATCGTTTATAATATATTTTTTTCTTTTTGAACTATTGTGTCGGTTCATATGAAAGGAGGCGCTTCTATGCCACTGGTTATATTGGCATTAGGCATCGTGCTATTGTTCTTCCTTATTGTAAAAGTGAAGTTGAATAGCTTTTTATCCCTTATTTTAGTGTGTATTTTGTTGGCGTTTGGTGAAGGGTTGCCGATTGATAAAATCTTCCCTACCATTCAAAAAGGCTTGGGTTCAACCTTAGGCGGCTTAACAATCGTAGTCGGCTTCGGTGCCATTCTCGGTAAACTCATGGCTGACAGCGGCGGGGCACAGCGTATTGCTACCACATTGATTAATATGTTTGGTCGTAAAAATGTAAAATGGGCAGTTTGTTTAACCGGTTTTATTGTTGGTATCGCTTTATTTTACGAAATCGGCTTCGTACTTTTAATTCCGTTGGTATTTACCATTGCGGTAGCAGCTGACATTCCACTTCTCGAAGTAGGTATTCCGATGGCTGCCGCTTTATCCGTTACTCACGGCTTCTTGCCACCACATCCGGGTCCAACCGCGATTTCCGTTATTTTTAACGCCGATATCGGCAAAACCTTGATTTACGGTTTAATCATCGGTATTCCAACCGTTATTATTTCCGGTCCGTTACTGTACAACACCGTAAAAGACATTAAAACGGAAATTCCTGAAGGCCTTCACAATGATAAAAACTTCTCTGATGAAGAAATGCCTTCCTTCATGAGCAGTATTTTAACCGCTTTAACACCGGTTATCTTGATGGCTATCAGCGCCGTAGGTAAAATGATGGGTATTCCTAAAGATGCGCCAATCATGCATATCTTCAACTTCATCGGTGACCCAAGTGTTGCGTTGACTATTTCCGTTGCTGTAGCCTTCTACACATTCGGTTATGCTCGTGGCAAAACTACGAAAGAAATCATGGAAACTTCTGAAAAAGCAATTCTTACCGTTGCTATGATTCTCTTCATCGTAGGTGCGGGCGGGGCGTTGAAACAAGTGCTCATCGACAGCGGTGTAGGCGACTACATCGGTCACTTGGTAATGGGTGCTAACTTGTCCCCATTATTGTTGGCCTGGATCATCGCTTCCGTTATTCGTATTGCTGTAGGTTCCGCTACCGTAGCAGCTCTTACAGCAGGTGGTATCGTAGCGCCGCTCATTCCGCTTACCGGCGTGAGCCCTGAACTTATGGTACTGGCCGTAGGTGCGGGCAGCGTTATCTTCAGCCCACCGAATGACCCTGGCTTCTGGCTCTTCAAAGAATTCTTCGGTCTTACTGTTAAACAAACCGTACGTACTTGGTGTGCCGTAGAAACAGCCATTGCCGTATGCGGTCTCATCGGTGTAGAAATCTTGAATTTGTTTGTTTAATAAAAACTATATAAGTTTCAATCAAAAGGTTGCTTCCTCAGGGAGCAACCTTTTTTGTTGAAATCTTGTGAAAATTAATAAATTGTTACTTTTATTTATATTCAATTTATGTAATGCATTATATTATTTTTATTCACAAAATGTTTAATATAACCGTATAATGTAGAATGCTTTTAATGACAAAAACCTATCTTAATAATAGATTTATCAAATAAAAATATAACCACTTGATTTACAATTTGAATTAATTTATAATATGAAAATATTGTAATTAATTTCATTTTTGTAAGGTTGATTAGGTGGTATTAATGAAGAAGAAACAAAGAGATATGCTGACTTTGCTTGTTTTGGGGCGTTTGCTGTATGTGGCGCAAATGAAGTTGGAGCGTCAGCTATAGATTATGTAGCTGTTAACTCCAGTGATACAGTTCCGGTTGCAAACGGTACTAATAGTGTAGCGGTAGGACCTAATTCTACGGCTGAAGCTGTGAATAGTATTACTGTAGGAAACGGCGCCGGCGTCGCTAATGTGGCCGCTCATGGTGTAGCTATTGGCAGGAATGCTAAAGTATTGCAATCGGATAATTATAGCGATACTATGTCGAATTCGGATAAAAGAAAAACAAATGGCCAAACATCCATCGCTATAGGTGTTAATGCTGAAACGAAATGGAGTGGTGCTACGGCCGTAGGTGCGGGAGTCAAGGTAAATGGTCTAAATGCGTCAGCTTTCGGCAACGGAGCAAACGCCATTGGCGAAAACAGTATTGCACTCGGTGGTGCCTCTATGAGTGAGACGTATACGTATTTTGATACGACTTACAATATGAATAATGCTATTGCAGTGGGTAAAGAAGCTCATGTGGGAGCCGGGCGCGGTATTGCTGTCGGATTAAAAACTAAAGCTGAAGGTATAGCTTCGACGGCCCTTGGGACACAGGCTGAAGCTTTAGGTGAAAGTGATACGGCTATTGGGAACCAAGCCCATGCCAACGGTTGGGGCGCTTCGGCATTCGGTACCATTGCTAAAGCGGATGGTATGAATGCAACCGCTATCGGTAATGATGCAAGAGCTCAAAATACCTATGCCGTAGCGTTAGGCACTCATTCTATTGCAACTGCAGAAGGAAGTACATCGCTGGGCCCTAACTCTCAGGCAGATGGTAGATTTTCAACTTCCGTAGGTTATAATGTGCAAACGGCCGGACTTCACGGAATATCAATCGGTACCAATACGGTGCGCAACGCCAATGCGAATAACGATGCCAATGCGGGTGGCGATTATGCTATTTCCATGGGATCCGATACCCATGCACGCAATACCGACTCTATTGCCATCGGTCGCCAAGCTGATTCTACCAGTGCCGGCGGTATAGCTATAGGCGCAGATTCTTTCGTGGAAACTCAAGATGGCGTAGCTTTAGGCAGTCAGTCCATAGCTAATCGTTATAGTTTAAAAGATGTATCGGTAGTATCTGATGCCTCCGCGGCGGATGAACAAGTGTATGGGGCTGATAAAGCTAAAGATGCCGACAAAACTGCTATTGCTAACACAGTTAAAGGCAATGCAGGGGCGGTTTCGGTAGGTAATGATGATATGAAACGTCAAATCGTTAATGTGGCGGCCGGTTCGGAAGATAGCGATGCCGTTAATGTGGCACAGCTTCGTTCGGTTAAAAATTCAATTGAAACTACCGTGAAAGAATATACGAATGGTTTTACAACTGTTATAAACAATCATACCAGTCAGATAAATGAATTAAATAATCGAGTAGATAACATTGAGGGCAAAGTTAATACCATAGAACGGGATGTTACCCAAATGAAAGGAGAAATGCACAAAGTCGGTGCTATGTCGGCGGCCTTAGCCGGTTTAAGAAACCTCGCTTTTGATCCAAGCAGTAAATTAAACTTCTCTGTGGCCGGCGGCTTTTACCGAGAAGCTTCGGCAATGGCATTAGGTGCGTCCTATCAACCGAATGAAGACGTACTCTTTGCTGTAGGAACAAGCGTGGGCAATAATGACAACATGTATAACGTGTCCGCAACCTTCAAAGTGGGACCAAGTGAAAAACGTCGTGCTTATATTAACGATGAACGCATGGCGCCAATCAGCACCGTTTATGTACTCAACGATAAAATGACCCTGTTGGAAAAAGAAAACCAAATTGCTAATCAGAAAATAGACCAACTAGCTCAAGAAAACGTAGAACTCCGTCAAAAACTTGAACTGTTAATGACAAAACTCTCCGTTTAACTCTTTTGATAACTACACAAGTGCCGTATAAGTGTTAAGCCAATTCAGCGTTGCAAAAGAAACAACACGTACTAAGCATATCCTCCCAAAATCCTTGCTTAAGTACAACCAACCTTGCACACTGAATACAACAACTAAACCTATACGGCACTACTTTTTTTGCTTCGCAAACCCAGCAGCAAAAACACTATGAGCCCACCCCCACCAAATTGAATACTTTTATAACACACGAACCTTTGCTAACAGGCAAGCCGTTTGTGGGCAGAGTATTTTAGTTGTAACCGATGTGTGGGATGGTTGAAGCTGTATGATAGGGAAGACGATAGCCATGTCATTCGAAGCGATTTTTTTGCTTGCAAAACCTGGAGCAAGACCGCACCTAGAGTCCACCTCCCACCAATTGAATACTTTTATAGCACACGAACCTTTGCTAACAGGCAAGCCGTTTAAGAGTAAGTTCTTTGACGGACAGTGAGGCTCTAAACGGAATAGCTGCTATGAAAGGAAAGGCACTAGCCATGTCATTCGCAGCGATTTTTTTGCTTTGCAAAACCTGAGCAAGAATGACATGGCTAATGCCTCTATTATTTCCGTTTAGAGCCTCACAAGTGCCAAAAAGAAATTCTTCTAAACCGCTTGCCAGAGCAACAGTTCGTGTGATATACTCATAAAGTATGAAATTACGCACGCACGTCTGATCCGACATCTGTGTCAGGGCTTTTCCTGATTTTTACTCGGATATGAAGCGGCGGAGGTTTATTAACAGGAGGTGCCAACATGGCAGTAGTATCAATGAAACAATTATTGGAGGCCGGCGTACACTTCGGTCACCAGACAAGAAGATGGAACCCTAAGATGGCTAAGTTCATCTTCACTGAACGTAATGGTATTTATATCATCGACCTTCAGAAAACAGTTAAAAAAGTAGAAGAAGCTTATGACTTCCTTCGTGAAGTTGCTCAGAACGGTGAAGTAGTTCTTTTCGTAGGCACGAAAAAACAAGCTCAGGAATCCGTTAAAGAAGAAGCTATCCGCGCTAACATGTTCTATGTAAACGAACGTTGGTTAGGTGGTATGCTTACTAACTTCAAAACTATCGAAACTCGTGTAAAACGTTTAAAACAGCTTGAAACAATGGCTGAAGACGGCACATTCGAACTTCTTCCTAAGAAAGAAGTAATCGGCTTGCGTCATGAAATGGAAAAATTGGAAAAATACCTCGGCGGTATCAAAGATATGCCTAAAATGCCGGGCGCATTATTCGTAATTGACCCTAAAAAAGAACGCATTGCCATTGCAGAAGCTAAAAAATTGGGTATCCCTGTGGTAGCTACAGTTGACACTAACTGTGACCCAGACGAAATCGATTTCCCAATCCCTGCAAACGATGACGCTATTCGTGCCGTTAAATTATTAACCGGCAAAATGGCTGACGCTGTATTGGAAGGCCGTCAGGGCGAATCCTTGGATGACCAGGGTGAACACCAGGAAGCTGCCGATCAAGCTTTAGCACAAATGGTTTCTGACTCCGTTGACATGGTTCAGGACGGTCAGGGCTAATAAGAGCTTTTAAAAGCACAGCTTTACAAACTTAAAATGTATCATACGTTGAATAAATTTCGGCTCAAAAATATTTGATGAATACACTTTTGACGATAATGCGAAATTGTGAAATCAGCGCTATTGCTTTTTCACAGAGCGGGCTGTCATTTGAAGTATAAAATATTATATAATCGGCAAAAATTTATTTGATAAAAAATGTAGAACGATATAAAATTAAGGTAAGGCTTTATGACCTTACCTTAATTATTGTATAGGAGGTATATATTAAATGGCGATTACTGCTGCATTAGTAAAAGAATTGCGCGAAATTACAGGCGCAGGCATGATGGATTGCAAAAAAGTATTAACCGAAGCTAATGGCGATATTCAGAAAGCAATTGACTTACTTCGTGAAAAAGGCTTAGCCGCTGCTGCTAAAAAAGCCGGTCGTATTGCTGCTGAAGGCGTAGTTTCTTCTTATATCCATGGTGGCGGACGTATTGGTGTTCTTGTTGAAGTTAACTGCGAAACAGACTTCGTAGCTAAAACCGAAGACTTCCAAGCTCTCGTTAAAGACATTGCTATGCAGATTGCAGCAGCAAACCCTGCGTACTTGAACCGTGAAGAAGTTCCTGCCGAAGTTATTGAACACGAAAAAGCTGTTCTTTTAGAACAAGCTAAAGCAGAAGCTGAAGAAGATGTAAAAGCAGGTCGCAAACCAAAACCTCAAGCCGTTCTTGAAAAAATGGTTAACGGTCGCGTTGAAAAATTCTATAAAGAAAACTGCCTTATGGAACAGGTTTTCATTAAAGATGGTGACAAAACTATTACTGATGTTATTACTGAAAAAATTGCTAAAATCGGTGAAAACATTAACGTACGTCGTTTCGTTCGCTACGCTTTAGGCGAAGGAATTGAAAAGCGCCAGGACGACTTCGAAGCTGAAGTTCGTGCAGCCGCTGGTCAATAAGAGTTAAAGAGATAAGAGAACACCGTCACGTGTTCTCTTATTTTGTAATAGCAGAGGAGTAATAAAGCAATGAGTAATAGAAATTTTAAACGTATCGTCTTGAAGTTGAGTGGTGAAGCCTTAGCCGGTGATCAAGGCTTTGGTATTAACCCGTTAGTAGTAGAAGAAATTGCTAAAGAAATCGCTGAAATTGCCCGCACTACGGATTTGCAGATTGCTATCGTAGTAGGTGGCGGTAACATTTGGCGTGGCCTTGCCGGCAGTGCTAAAGGCATGGATCGTGCTTCTGCTGACTATATGGGCATGATCGCTACTGTTATGAACTCCTTAGCATTACAAGACGCCCTTGAAAATGCCGGAGCGGCTACTCGTGTTCAGACTGCCATTGCTATGCAGGAAGTGGCTGAACCATATATTCGCCGTCGTGCTATCCGTCATTTGGAAAAAGGTCGTATCGTTATTTTTGCCGCCGGAACGGGTAATCCGTATTTCTCCACCGACACTACAGCTGCTTTACGTGCTGCCGAAATCGAAGCCGATGCTATTTTAATGGCTAAGAAGTTTGCGGACGGTGTCTATGATTCGGATCCACGCACCAATCCGGATGCTAAGAAATTTGATGAGCTTACATACATGGACGTAATTAGTCGCGAACTTAAAGTTATGGACGCTACTTCTACGACCTTGTGTAAGGATAATAATATTCCAATCGTAGTGTTCAGCATGGATATTCCTGGCAATATCACACGCGCTGCGAAAGGGGAAGTTGTTGGTACTATTGTAAGAGGTGAAGAATAATGGAAATTCAAGAACTGTTAACCCGTGAAGAAGGCCGTATGGACAAAACCATCGAGGCTTTAAAACATGAGTTTGCTTCCATTCGTACCGGCCGTGCCAGTACAGCCTTATTGGACAAAGTTATGGTTGATTACTATGGCACACCATCGCCAATTAACCAGGTCGCTAATGTAACGGCTCCGGAACCGCGTTTAATTTTGGTTAAACCATGGGAAAAATCCATGATTGGACCAATCGAAAAAGCAGTTTTACAATCCGATTTAGGACTTAACCCAAGCAATGACGGTGAAACTATTCGCTTGGCGATTCCGCAACTTACGGAAGAACGTCGTAAAGAACTCGTTAAAGTAGTAAGCAAAAAAGCGGAAGAAGCTAAAGTTGCCGTTCGCAATATTCGTCGCGATGCCAATGACGCTCTTAAAAAAGAAGAAAAAGCAAAAACTATCACCGAAGATGATGCTAAACAAGGTCAAGAAAAAATCCAAAAATTAACGGATAAAAAAATTAAAGCTATCGATGATTTAAAAGACAAGAAAGAAAAGGACGTATTAGAAGTATAATGAATACGCCGAACTTAATTGTTGGATTACCTTGGCAGCTTGCACAGAAGATGTTGCAGGCTGCCAATATCCCTTTTTCAGTAACTATAGGTGAGAACTACAATAGATTTTTTACTGTTGCTGACAATGATTTTTATGTAGGCCGAGTGACCTATGTAGAGGAAACGGGCACATGGCAAGTTTTGCTATATCGCCCTATGATAGCAAGCGGTTTTGAAAACTGCACTGAGGTACAATATGCTAAAGAATTTACTTCGTAAAAAAGAAGGAACTGCGTCAACGTCAGGCGTTACTCTGGATCCTAACAATATACCTCACCATGTAGCTATTATTATGGATGGCAATGGTCGTTGGGCGAAACGCCGTGGTTTACCGCGTACGATGGGACATCGTGCAGGTGCTGATGTATTAAAGAAGATAGTGATTGCCGCTGATGAAATCGGCATTAAAGCATTAACTGTGTACGGTTTTTCCACTGAAAACTGGAAACGTCCGGCTACAGAAGTGTCTTTATTGATGAGTTTAATTCGTGAATATTTGCTTGGTAATGTACGCGATATGCATGAACATAATGTGCGTATTCGTTTTATCGGCTATATCGGTGGTTTATCCGAAGAATTGCAACAGATTATTGCTGATGCAGAACAATTAACTAAGAATAATACGGGTCTTACCTTACAGTTAGCTATTAACTATGGGGGACGCGATGAAATAGTACGAGCTGTTAAAGCTACGGTAGCTGAAGTGACTGCCGGCACTATGACAATTGAAGATATTAATGAAACATCTTTTGGTGAACATTTATTTACCAAAGAATTCAGTGATGTAGATTTATTGATTCGTCCAAGCAATGACTATCGAATCAGTAATTTCCTATTATGGCAATTGGCGTATGCCGAATTTTGGTTTACCGAAACTCATTGGCCTGATTTTACAGCTCAAACTTTATTAGATGCTGTGTATGCCTACCAGCAACGAGAACGGCGCTTCGGCGGTTTAAAGACGGAGGAATAATATGCTGAAAACTCGTGTGATTACGGCATTGATTGGCCTTGTAATAGCCATTATTGCTATTACGGCAGGCGGTTATATTTTTAATGGCATTATTCTTTTACTGGCCTTATTGGGTTGGCGAGAATATGTGCGCATACTTCGTAATATTAAGATAGTATTGCCGGAACGGTGGGGCTATTTATTTACACTCCTTATGATGGGAGCCATAACTTTTGGTTTATATAAATGGGCAATTATTGCGGGGGCAGCTTCAGTATTGGTAATAGGCTTATTGTATATTTTTGGGCCGGCCAGACTGGATTTATCCGTGATCAGTACGTCCTTGTTAGGGTTCTTTTACATAAATGGTGGCTTTGCTGCCTTCATGGCATTACGTGAAAACTCTCTCTATGATTTATTACCGATTGGCTTGGCTAATGCTCATATAGGTGAACTTGTTATTTGGTTATTGTTACTTACCACCTGGGCCAGTGATACTTTTGCTTATTTTGCGGGCGTTAAATGGGGTAAACGTAAGATTGTACCCAATATCAGCCCTAATAAATCATTGGAAGGGTATGTGGGCGGTTTTATCGGTTGTTTATTAACCGGTATTATTTATGCTGTAATCGTAGGTATTCCGTTCTCCTTAGGTCTTGGCGCCGGCCTTTTAACCGGTATTGCAGCACCTTTGGGCGATTTATTTGAGTCTAAGTTAAAACGCGCTTGTGGTGTTAAGGATTCCGGCGTTTTGTTGCCGGGCCATGGCGGTGTACTCGATCGTTTTGACAGCTTGTTATTTTCAGCGCCAATGGTATTGGTTTACCTTTTGTAATCGCGATATAATAAGTAGAGAACAGTATAACAGCGTTAAGTTAGTAAGACTTAAACAGTTAGTGATACTTAAGTCGTTGGTAATACTTAACCGGTTAGTCATATAAATATAGTAGTAGTACAAAGATAAGCAAAGGAGTTTCTATGAAAACACTGAGTATTCTTGGGAGTACCGGTTCTATCGGCACGCAAACTTTGGATGTGGTACGACAGCATCCCGATTTATTTTCGGTAAAAGGGCTGGTAGCATACCGCAATGTGGATATATTGGAAGCTCAAATTAAGGAATTTCAACCGGAAGTAGCAGGTCTGGTTGATGAAACGGCTTTTTTAGAATTAAAAAAACGCTATCAAGGTCCCACAAAGTTGGTAGGCGGTAAAGACGCATTAATTGTTGCCGCCACCTTGACGAGTGCTGAACTTGTGGTCACTGCCGTAGTCGGTGCAGCGGGCATCGAGCCGACTGTAGAGGCTATTAAAGCGAAGAAGACCATCGGACTGGCCAATAAAGAAACCTTGGTGGCCGGTGGGCCGCTTATTACGGCGTTATGCAAAGAATATGGTGTTCAATTATTACCGATTGACAGTGAACACAGTGCGATTTTCCAATGCTTGGAAGGCCAGACTCGTGAAAATGTAGATTCTTTGCTCATAACGGCATCGGGTGGACCATTACGTACATGGCCGTCTGAAAAAATTGCAACAGCCACAGCAGCCGATTGTTTGCGTCATCCGACGTGGAATATGGGCAATAAAATTACCATCGATTCGGCCACTTTATTCAATAAAGGGCTTGAAGTGATAGAAGCTCATTGGTTGTTCGGCTTTGATTTTGATCATATTAAAGTGACTGTTCATCCGCAAAGTATAGTTCATTCCATGATCATGATGAAAGACGGTGCTATTTTGGCGCAGTTAGGTAATCCTGATATGCGTGAACCGATTCAGTATGCTTTGACGTATCCCGAACGTAAACCTCTCAAGATGGATACACTTACTTTTGCCGATGCGTTGACATTGGAATTCTTCCCGCCTCGTTATGATGACTTTCCGGCGCTTAACCTCGCCTATGAAGTCGGTCGTGCAGGTGGTTTTAAACCGGCTGTGTTTAATGCAGCCAATGAAATTGCGGTGTATGCGTTCCTTGACGGTAAGTTGAAGTTTGCCGATATTTATAAAACGGTGTTGGCTGTTTTAGAAAAAATGGAAACAGAACCGGACTTTACGTTGGAACATTTACGTGAAATTGATTTATGGGCTCGTGAAACAGCCAAAGCTTTGATTAAATAGGAGAGATTATGTTAACTATTGTTGCCACAATCTTCGTATTTGGCATTATTGTGTTTATTCATGAATTTGGTCATTTTATTACGGCCAAAGCAAGCGGCATGCGAGTTGATGAATTCGCTATCGGTTTTGGTCCGGCTATTGCTAAAAAACGCAAGGGCGAAACATTGTATTCTATCCGAGCCATTCCTCTCGGCGGCTATAATAA
>NZ_HF986191.1:0-21915 GCF_000431435.1 Veillonella sp. CAG:933 | reverse complement strand
CCTCTCGGCGGTTATAATAAAATCGCCGGTATGGATCCGGAAGAGCCGCTCGATGACCGTTCGTTTTTAAATAAACCGGTATGGAAACGTTTTGTCGTTATTGCTGCCGGTGCAGTATTTAACTTCTTATTGGCATTAGTTTTATTTTTTATAGTTTATGTGGCCAATGGCATTCAGACACCTTCTATGGAACCGGTAGTAGGGAACATGATGAATGGCTCACCGGCTATCAATGCTCAGATGGAGCTTAATGACCGTATCGTATCGATTAACGGAAAGCCTGTAAATGAATGGACGGATATTTCAAAAACACTACAGGGAACGGCTAATACGATTGTGCCGATTGTAGTAAACCGTAATGGTGTCAATCAAGAATTGACGGCTATTCCGGAAGCGGTTGGTGATGACGGGCGTGCCGTCATTGGTATTAATCCGGTTATGCACTCCCAGCCGTTAAGTCTTGGTGAGTCTGCTATACAGGCTGTTCATACAACCGGTTTTGTTTTAGTTAGTATGGTGGATGGCATTTGGTCCATGATTACAGGTCATGCCAATGCGGAACTTGCCGGACCTATCGGGGTAGCCCAAATGGCCGGTCAAGTGGCTGAAAGCGGTTTTTGGAACTTGCTTCAATTCACCGCCTTGTTAAGTTTGAATTTAGGCGTCATCAACTTATTGCCGATTCCGGCATTGGATGGTGGTCACCTAATTGTTTTAATCATTGAAGGAATTACGAGACGACGTTTGCCGGCGAAAGCATTGTATTATATACAAATGACGGGGGTTTTCATTTTATTGGCTCTCTTTGTATATGCTACGACTCATGACATTAGCCGTCTGTAATATAGGAGTTACCTATGATTAACAGAAAAGAAACAACTCGAATTAAAGTGGGTAATGTACCAATCGGTCATTTTGCACCGGTTAGTGTTCAATCCATGATAACTACGAATCCGGTAGAAACGGAGAAGGCCATTGCCGAAATTAATCTCCTCGCTGAAGCGGGCTGTGATTTAGTACGCCTCGCTGTGCCTGATATGGCAGCCGCTAAGGCTATCAAAGCTGTTAAAGCGGGTGCTCAAATCCCATTGATTGCGGATATCCATTTTGACTATACCTTGGCGCTTGAAGCTATCGACAGCGGTGTTGACGGCTTGCGTATCAATCCGGGGAATATCGGCGGCATCGACAATGTGGTGGCCGTTATTAAAAAAGCTAAACCAAAACAGATTCCTATTCGTATCGGCGTTAATGCCGGTTCGTTGCCGGCTCACATTTTGGAAGCCTATGGTGGTCATCCTTGTGCGGATGGCATGGTAGAAGCGGCTTTGGAACATGTGCGCATTTTAGAGTCTTTGGATTACCGCGAAATGAAGTTATCCATTAAAGCGACTGATGTGCCGCTCATGATTGAAGCCTATCAGAAGCTATCTGCCAAAGTTCCGTACCCCCTCCATTTAGGCGTTACGGAAGCCGGTACAATTACGCAGGGAACGGTTAAATCTTCCATCGGTATCGGTGCTTTGTTAGCGCAAGGTATCGGTGATACCTTACGAGTTTCCTTGACAGGGGATCCGATTCATGAAGTGGAAGTGGGTAAAACAATTTTAAGCTCCTTGGGCCTTCGTACCTATGGGGCGACCATGATTTCCTGTCCGACTTGTGGACGTTGCCGCGTTGATTTATTCAGCATGGCAGAAACAGTGGAAGCACGCCTTAAGAGTATTAAAGAGCCGATTCGCGTAGCCGTTATGGGCTGTGTGGTAAATGGTCCCGGCGAAGCGCGTGAAGCTGATTTCGGGATTGCCGGCGGTGATGGCCGCGGTATTGTTTTCCGCAAGGGAGAGGTCATTAAAACCGTTGACGAAAGTGAATTAGTGGATGCTTTATTCCATGAAATAGAAATGTATTTAGAGTCAAAAGCAAAGGAGTCGTAATTCAATGTTAGCCAGTAAATTATATGCCCCTACATTACGGGAAACACCTGCCGATGCAGATGTAGTCAGTCAACAGTATATGTTGCGTGCCGGTATGATTCGCAAGATGGCCGGGGGGATTTATTCCTATTTACCGTTAGCTTGGAAAAGTATTCGTAAAATTGAAGCTATTATTCACGAAGAAATGGCCAATATCGGTGCTCAGGAAATTATGATGCCGATTATTCAACCTGCTGAAATTTGGCAGGAGTCGGGCCGTTGGAATGTATATGGTGCGGAAATGATTCGCTTTAACGACCGTCATGATCGCTCCTATTGCTTAGGACCAACTCACGAAGAAATGATTACGACCCTAGTAAAAGATGAAGTAAAATCCTATCGTCAGTTGCCTTTGACTCTATATCAAATTCAAAATAAATATCGTGATGAACGTCGTCCCCGTTACGGTTTAATGCGTAGCCGCGAATTCATCATGAAAGATGCGTACTCTTTCGACCTTGATGAAGCTGGTCTCGATAAATCCTATTGGGATATGTATCATGCTTATGAAAATGTATTCAGCCGTTGTGGTTTATATTTCAAACCGGTAGAAGCCGACTCCGGTGCTATTGGTGGCAGCAATAGTCATGAATTTATGGCGTTAGCCGATTCCGGCGAAGCTGATGTAATTCACTGTGAGAACTGTGATTATGCGGCTAATATTGAAATTGGTAAACCGGGTGTCATGAAACAGACGGAAGAACCTTTATTGGAACTTACGGAAGTAGCTACACCGGATGCTAAAACAATTGAAGCTGTAGCTGAGCAGTTATCATTGCCTTTGGATAAAACCATGAAAGCCGTTGTATTGTCCATTGATGGAGTGGTAGTATTAGCTATGGTTCGCGGTGACCATGAAGTGAATGAAATTGCCGTGCAACACGCTGTTGATGGCGGTATTGAGCCTGAAATGGCCAGCGAAGAAGAACTCTTGGCTGCCGGTTTAACCGGTGGCTTTATCAGTCCGGTAGGCTTAAAACAAACGGAAACATTCAAAATTGTTGTTGATGAATCCGTTATGGAAATGTTTAATGCTTGCGGCGGTGCCAATAAAAAGGATGCTCATTATATTAATATCAACCCAAAACGTGATTTTAATTTGGAAGATATCATTGTAGCGCCAATTCGCTTGATTACCACTGATGATGTATGTCCAAACTGTGGCGGTCACTTAGGTATCGCTAAGGGGATTGAAGTAGGTCAAGTATTCAAACTGGGCACTAAATACAGTGAATCCTTAAACGGTACTTATCTCGATCAGAATGGTCGCCCTAATCCATATATTATGGGGTCCTATGGTATTGGTGTTTCCCGCACTTTAGCCGCGGCAATTGAGCAATTCCATGATGAAAATGGTATTATTTGGCCACGCGCCATTGCTCCATTTGAAGTGGTAGTCGTACCAATTAATGCTAAAGATGATGCACTTATGGAAGCAAGTACTAAGATTTATGATGAACTTAAAGCGGCCGGTGTGGATGTATTGCTTGACGATCGTAAAGATCGTGCCGGTGTTAAGTTTAAAGATGCTGATTTAATTGGTTATCCTTTACGTATTACGGTAAGTAAAAATACCTTGGAATCAGGTGCTGTAGAATTAAAAACTCGTAAAACCGGTGAAGCTGTGGAAGTAGCTATTACTGATGTAAAAACAGCTGTAATCGATACGTTAAATACCTTATAATCTATGGCAGTCGATGGGATTCTATCGACTGCCTTTGCTGTCATTAATTCTGATTCGGTGTCAATTAAGGAGGTAATTATCATGTTAGTAGATTTTCATATGCATAGTACGGCGTCTGACGGTGTAATGCGTCCTTTGGATTTACGGGCGGCTAACAAGGCGGCGGGGATTAAAATGATGTCACTTACCGACCATGATACGATTGATGGTTTTATGACTATGTTGAAAGAGCCTGATTTAGATATTGCCGTTATTCCGGGCTGTGAGTTCAGCTCTACTTACAAAGACAAAGACGTTCATATCCTCGGTTATGCTTTTGACTACACGAATAAAGAATTGAATGATTATCTAACATTCTTCAAAGAATCACGTGAAAATCGTATTTTTAAAATGATTGATTTATTGGTTAAAGACGGTTACGATGTATCGGTAGAAGAATTTAAAGAAACATTTCCTAATGCCAGCTCCTTGGGACGTCCGCTGTTGGCACAACTTTTGATTAACAAAGGCTATTTAAAAACTGTTGATGAAGGGTTTGAAACTTTACTTCGAAGAGGAAGCCCCTTACTATGTGCCTAAATTTAAGGCTGATCCGTTAGATGTAATTAATTTAATTCATGATGCCAATGGTTTAGCCGTTATGGCACATCCGAAATTAATTAAAAACGATGACTATGTTCAAGAACTGCTTCAATTACCATTTGATGGTATCGAAGTGTATCATATTATTCATAAAAAAGAAGATGAAGCTCGTTATCGTAAAATGGCTATTCTGCGTAAATTGTTAATTACGGGCGGTTCTGATTTCCACGGCATTGAAACGAAATTACCGAAAGCCATCGGTGATTATTTGATTCAGAGCGAAAGCGTAGCTGACTTTTTACATGTGCTGCAAGCACATTAAGCTAAGTTAACCGCCATTGGCCGTTGGTGAATTTAAAATTCAAAGTGAGAATATAGCAGAATTTTTAAAAGTTTTAGAATCACGTTAAGTACTGAGAAATCGGAGACAGCTATGGAAGTTATTGCTTTTGTAGGCCCAAGCGGTACAGGCAAAAGTCATCGTGCCCTTGTGGTTGCTCATGAAAATAATGCAGAATGCATCATTGATGATGGTATTTTGATTCACAACAATAAAATTGTAGCCGGCTTTTCCGCCAAAAAAGAAGCCAGTCGTCTAAAAGCGGTTCGTCGCGCTATTTTTCAGGACCCGGAACAAATTCGTTCGGTTAAGGAACAATTGGATATAATAAAACCGGCTCGTATTCTTATTTTGGGGACGTCCGAAAACATGGTTAGTAAAATTTCTACCGCCTTAGGTATCGGTAAGCCGTCCCGTTATATTCATATTGAAGACGTGGCATCTACCCGCGAGATTGAAAAAGCGCAAAATGCACGCCTGAAAGAAGGCAAGCATATTATTCCGGTACCGACGATGGAACTGAAACCTCATTTTAAAGGCTATTTGATTGACCCGATTAAATCTATTCTGCGCCGCACTCGTACGAATAAACCGAATGGCACCGGTGCGGAAGATTTTGAAAAATCAGTCATTCGTCCGGTATTCAGTTATTATGGTCGCTTAACTTTTTCAGACCAAGTCATTGAATCATTGATTAAAAACAGTCTCATCAAAGTGCCGGGCATTGCGGGCTGCGAAGATATTAAAATCAAAAAGACGACGAAGGGGACTAATGCGCTGAAACTTGAAATGGGCGTATCTATTTATCGCGGTCGTCCGGTGAAAAAAATAATGAGTGAAATGCACAAAGCTATCAGCAATGAAATTGAATACATTACAGGCATGTCGGTGGAGCGACTGGCCATTGTAGTGGATAATATGGTAGATCCTAAACGAGCCTAATACGTATAAAAGGTTTGAAATAATTTTACTAAATGTATATACGTAGTAAGATAAGTTAAGCAGTATAAGCTGTAAAGCAGTAGAAGAAGTAAGAAGTAAAAAGTAAAGAAATACAAGAAAGACATCTAAGGAGACGATATGAAGCAGTATTATATATTTACCTATGGTTGCCAAATGAACGAAAGTGATTCGGAGCGTTTGGCCCATCAGTTAGAAACAGCCGGTTATACAAATACAGAAAATTTTAAAGAAGCGGATTTGATTATTTTAAATACTTGTTGTGTACGTGAAACGGCAGAACATAAGATTTATGGTCGTATCGGTGAACTCAAGCATTTAAAAGAGAAGAATAAAAATTTAATCATCGCTATTACCGGTTGTATGGCTCAGAAAAACCAGGCGGATATGTTTAAACGAGCACCTCATATCGATATCGTATTGGGGACTCATAACTTGCGTCATATCAATGAAATGGTTGAAGAAGTACAACGCACGCATAAACATCAGATTAATATCGAAATGGATAATTCCGTGCTTCATGAATTGGAAGCGAAACCAATGGGGACATTCTCCGCTTGGGTGCCAATCATGAACGGTTGTAACAAGTTCTGTACCTATTGCATCGTACCTCATGTGCGCGGTCGCGAAATCAGCCGTCCCATCGCAGCGATTGTGGAAGATGTTAAAAAACTCGGCGCCAGCGGTCATAAGGAGATTACCTTGCTTGGCCAAAACGTTAACTCTTACGGCTTAGACTTCAAAGACGGGACGCATTTTGGCGACTTAATCGACGCCCTTGACGGGATTCCGGGGATTGAACGCATTCGGTACATGACGAGTCATCCGCAGGATATGAATAAAGAAATGATTGATGCACTCGGTCGTTCCTCGAACGTAGTTACGCAGCTTCATTTGCCGATTCAATCCGGCTCTAATCGCATTTTGCAGAAGATGAATCGCCGTTATACGGTTGAACATTATAAAGCGTTAATTGATTATTGTCGTGAAAAAAACGACGGTCTTACTTTGACAACAGACTTAATTGTTGGGTTCCCGGGGGAAACGGAAGAAGATTTTCAGGCAACTTTGCAATTATTAAAAGACATTCGCTATGACATGGCCTATACATTTATTTTCTCCAAACGCTCCGGCACGCCGGCAGCTACCATGGAAGACCAAGTTCCTGAAGAAGTAAAACGCGTACGTTTACAAGCTTTGATGGACGTGCAAAATGAAATCTCCTTGGAACTTAATAAGGAAATGGAAGGCAAAACCTATGAAATTATCGTGGAAGGCCCAAGCCGTAACGATGAGGACGTTTGGTTCGGCCGTACGTCCGGCAACAAGATGATTTTATTTCCTAAGGATGAATCCCTAGAGATTGGCCAAACCGTAAATGCGCGTGTTGACCGTGCGCAAACTTGGATTTTATACGGCACTATCATATAATTAAATTCTGACATAAATTATCATTAAATTTTGATATGAATTATCATTAAATTAATCAGACCTAAACAGCTTACTGTGTAAAGTTTTAGGGTCTGATTAATGACTTACTATACAGTGTTTTTAGAAAAGTGGAGGCGTCTATGAGCAAAAAACAAACGCCCATGATGGATCAGTATTTTTCCATAAAAGATAAATACAAAGAAGAGTTGCTGTTTTTCCGTCTCGGTGACTTTTATGAGCTCTTTTATGACGATGCTCTAACAGCCTCGCGAGAACTCAACATTACCCTTACCGGACGTAATTCCGGCGAAGCGGAGAAAGCGCCCATGTGTGGCGTGCCGTATCATGCAGCGGAAAGCTATATTGAAAAGTTAATAAAAAAAGGCTATAAGGTAGCGATTTGCGAGCAGGTGGAAGACCCCAAAGAAGCGAAGGGCATCGTTAAACGCGATGTAATTCGTGTGATTACGCCGGGCACGGTACTTACGGAAAACGGCACGGAAGCGCGTGAAAACAACTTCCTGGCGCTCTTCTACCGCACCGATGAGGCGTTAATTCAGATTTTTTGCGATGTTTCCACCGGTGAAGTGATATGGGATAGAATCAGTCATGGTCAGCGTCAAAACGCCATTCAGGATGCTTTGTCCATGTATCGTCCTTCGGAAATTGTTACCGTCGGCAGCCTGCCTTTGGGCAAAGAGTTACAGGATTTTATCGATGTTCAATTAGACAATGTAGCCTTATCGCCGTTTATGCCGAACTTACCGGTAGCTGATGTGCGCGAGCAGGGCATGATTCACTTTGCCGACGCCGGTTTATTGGAAGAAGATGTATTGGAAGGTTTGGGGTATTTATTGACCTATCTTTCCACCGTAATTAAAACTGATATTTCTCATATCAACTATATCCATCCGCTCCATATCGGCGATCGTATGGTGCTTGATACATCGAGCCTTCGTCATTTGGAAGTAACTCATAATCTTCGCGATGGCGGTGTTAAAGGTACCCTCTTACAGGTATTAGATAAAACCTTGACGCCGATGGGCGCTCGTCTTTTGAAACAATGGGTGGAAAGTCCGCTCATGGATATTCATCATATCGAACGACGTCAGCGTGCCATTACGGAATTGATTGCTAAACCTACGGAACAGGGACGCTTACGGGAATTGTTAAAACTGATTTTTGACTTTGAACGTATTTTGGCTCGTGTAGAGACCGGCTCCGTATCACCCCGTGATTTCACATCACTTCGTGAATCACTCCGTATTTTGCCTGACTTAGTACATATTGCCGGTGCTTTTGAAAGCACTTTACTGCAAGAAGTGGTGAGCCAGATAGACTGTCATGCCGATGTGTATGATTTATTAAATCGTGCTATTGCGGAACAACCGGCCCTTACTTTAAAAGACGGTCGCGTTATTCGCGATGGTTTTAATCAGGAATTGGATGATCTTCGCTCTATGGCGACAAATAGTCAGGAATGGCTACATCGCTTGGAAGAAGAAGCCCGTTCCAAAACCGGCATCCGCCTAAAAACCGGCTACAATAAAGTGTTTGGCTATTATTTTGAAGTATCTCATGCTAATGCAGCCGATGTACCGGATTATTTTATTCGTAAACAAACGTTGGCCAATGCGGAACGCTATATCACACCGGAACTTAAAGAGTTTGAAGTTAATATATTAAGCGCTAAGGACAAGATTATTTCCTTAGAGCAAAAGCTATATCAAGAACTTCGTGAAGCCGTTAAAGAAGCGGTAAAACCGATTCAGGCAACGGCT
The DNA here is from genome assembly GCF_000431435.1 of Veillonella sp. CAG:933. Taxonomy (NCBI): domain Bacteria; kingdom Bacillati; phylum Bacillota; class Negativicutes; order Veillonellales; family Veillonellaceae; genus Veillonella; species Veillonella sp. CAG:933. The sequence goes on along the minus strand of NZ_HF986191.1, from coordinate 13,161 downwards.
AGGGCTCTAGCTAATCTTGATGTTTTATCCGGTCTGGCTCAAGTGGCTTATGAAGAGAATTACATTTGCCCGACTATGACCATGAACGGCCAAATCACAATTCGTGACGGTCGTCATCCGGTTATTGAAAAATACTTGAAACGGGAAGTGTTTGTGCCGAATGATGTAACGCTAAATCACAGCGGCGAAGAATTCTTGCTCATTACAGGGCCTAACATGGCCGGTAAGTCCACGTATATGCGCCAGGTGGCGGTACTCATGATTATGGCGCAAATCGGTTCTTTCATTCCCGCTCGTGAAGCCGTTATTTCACCGGTTGATCGTATTTTTACCCGTGTGGGTGCCAGCGATGATATATCTACCGGTCAAAGTACATTCATGGTAGAAATGAAGGAAGTTGCGTATATTCTTAACAATGCAACATCCAATAGTTTGCTCATTCTTGATGAAATCGGTCGCGGTACCAGTACCTTTGACGGTCTCAGCATTGCGCAAGCCGTGGTGGAACATATTTGTAAACATATTCACGGTAAAACCTTGTTTGCAACGCACTATCATGAGCTTATTTGTTTGGAAGAACAGTATGAAAAACTTAAAAACTATACGGTAGCCGTTAAAGAAAAGGGGAAAGATGTTGTCTTCCTCCGTCGTATTGTACGGGGCGGTGCGGACCGCAGCTACGGTATTCATGTTGCCAAATTGGCAGGTCTGCCAAATTCCGTATTAAAACGGGCAGAAGTTATATTAGCTGCCTTAGAAGGCTCGGCCGTTGAAGAAGCCGCCACATCACGTGGTAACAGCGGTGCCGTGCGGGAAGCTCGCATGAGTACTTCCGGTGGTTCGCAAGAGGCTATGCCGTTGAACGGTGCAGGCGCTTCGGCTAACGCCGGTGCTGATAGTTTCGTCAATGAAAGTGGCAAGGGGAATGGAGCTAATGATACAACCTTTGCCATGCCGACTAATGCCAATTTATTCACTACGTCCGTATTGGATGATTTACTGGCGGTCGACGTAATGAGTTTGACGCCGATTGAAGCACTTAACGTACTCTATAAATTACAGGAAGAGGCCCGCAAGGGAGGTGGCCGTTAATGGCTCTGATTCATGTTCTTGATGAAGTTACAATCAACAAAATAGCGGCCGGAGAAGTAGTTGAAAGACCGGCTTCAGTTATTAAAGAGTTATTGGAAAACTCCCTCGATGCCGGCGCCACTTCCATTGAAGTCGAAATCGCCAACGGCGGGACTACGTATATGCGTGTTACCGATAACGGTTCAGGCATGACCGAAGAAGATGCGCGCTTGGCGGTTTTACGTCATGCTACCAGCAAGATTCGTTCGGTGGATGATTTATTTGATATTGCGTCCTTAGGCTTTCGCGGTGAAGCCTTGGCCAGTATTGCCTCCGTGTCACATTTCAGTTTAATCACCCGTAAAGTTGATCAGGAATTGGGCACACGCATCCTGATTGATGGCGGTAAATTTACCGATTGCCTGCCTTTTGGAGCGCAACCGGGCACGACCATTGAAGTGCGTGATTTATTTTACAATACACCGGCACGTCGTAAGTTTTTAAAAACGGATCGTACGGAAGCGGCTAAGATTCAGGATATCGTCGGCAAATTGGCCCTTAGCAATCCCCATGTGGCCTTTAAATTGATTAATAATGATACTGTGAGTATCGTCGTGCCGGGGAATAGTAATCTCGTCGATACAGTATCCGCTTTATACGGTTATAAAGTGAGTGATGATATTTTCCCCATTGCTTATGAATCGGAAGGCATTACGATTCATGGTGTGGTAAGTAAGCCGACCTTATTAAAAAGTAGTCGTATTTGGCAGACTGTAGTGGTTAATAATCGTGTTATCGGCGATAAAGCCATCACGAAAGCCATCGACAATGCGTATCATGCGTTGTTACCAAAGGGCGGCTATCCTTTGGTGTTGCTAACGATTACGGTACCACCGGGCACTGTTGATATTAATGTGCATCCGCGTAAGAGCGAAGTTAAATTCGAAGATGATAAGCCTGTATTTAAGGCCGTGTATCATGCGATTTTGCAAGCTTTACAAAATCCGATGCAGCAGATGGCCGGCCGTGATAATTCCGGCATGGACGGTTTAGAAGGTTTTGGTGGCGGCGATGACAGTATTACTACCGCCGTTAATTATGAAAAAGCCTTTACCAATCATGATTTGGCAAAAATCAATGATATTGACATCACTTCCGATGGTGGTTCGGCCATTAATCTTGAGTTTGATACGGTCGGTTTTAATGATGCCACAGCTAATCGAAGTAGTACCGGTCAAATAGGTAGTGTCAATTCCACCGGTTCGGCAGCTTATCCGTTCGCGGAAGTTTCTCAGCAGGCTCGTGAAAAAACAAATGAATTTGTGAATCGAATTCGCCGTGAAGGTTTTGAAGCGCCAACGCGGGCGACCTATGAACAAAGTTCTTGGATTGAGTCGGGCGATTTTAACGATGCTGTTGTGCCAAAAAGCTATACGGAAGAAGATAAAGAGAAATTCCGGCAGTTAGCTTCATCCCTACGGGGAAACGCCGGCTATGGTTCCGATGGCACAGGCGGTTACGGCGCTAATGGTGGCGTCGGTTATGCGTCCGATGGTGCAGTCGGATCGGGTTCCAATGATTCCGGTACAGCAGAAATGCCTTCAGGGGTAGATACTGCACTTGGAAGTACAGCAAATGGCAATAGTTTCAACGTCAATACGACCGGGCTCTTGCCATTGGGTCAGGTTGCGGCTTGTTATATTTTGGCAAAAAAAGGCGATAATCTGTATATCATTGACCAACATGCGGCGCATGAACGGATTCGTTATGACCAACTTTGTAAATCCGCTGAGGCTATTCCGATGCAGGAACTTTTGATTCCACAATATATTGAAGCCAATGAGGAAGAGTTAATTATTGCGGAAGAACAAAATAACACCCTTCTTAACTTAGGTTTCCAAGTTGTGCAAGGCGGACCTACTCAGTTAAAAATTGAAGGACTGCCTATCGATCTGGTGGAAAGCAAGGGCGAAGAAATCTTGCGCTATGTTTTTTCATTGTTAAAAGATTATCAGACGCCCACAAAAGCGCAACTTCGTCATGAAATGCTCGCTTATGCATCGTGCCGGGGGGCTATCAAAGCGGGTCATACCTTGAATACCTATCAGATGTCCGTTTTGATTGAGGAATTATTCCATACGGATAAACCGTATGTTTGCCCGCACGGTCGTCCGACGATTATAAAATTTACGCCGGAAGAATTGGGCAAATTATTCTTACGGAGTTAATGATGATTAGTGAAACATTGAATTGCGGAGCCATTGTGACGACGTCGCAAAAAGGTAAGGGTGATTTGATTCCCCGAGCTAAAGGGGCCGCCAAACTGCTTAGGATTCCTTATGTAGAGCGGAAGCGCTTGTCCTTGGCTAATTTACAAGCTAATCATAAAAATAAAGATATTTTAATCTTCAGTCAAAAGGGGCCGCAGCTTTTTACGGGCGAAGGTAAGGCTCATGAATTCCACCTATCTATGGCGCAACTTCGCCTCATCGCTTATGACAGAGGCGAAACCGATCATTTGGTGGAAGCTCTCGGCCCCGAAGCGATATCATCGTTTTTAGATTGTACGGCCGGTCTTGGCAGTGATAGTTTGGTGGTAGCCTATGCTAAACGGTCATGTAAAAAGATGGTAGCGCTTGAAGGTAATCCTTTACTGGCGTATATTACAAATTACGGCTTACGTCATTTTGTCCACGAAAATGACACTGTAACGGCAGCGCTGCGGCGTATTCAAGTTTGCGCCGTGCGATTTGAAACCTTTTTACAAAGGGCCAAAGACGATAGCTTTGATGTTGTCTATTTTGATCCTATGTTTGAAGTGCCCGTTACGGAAAGCCCACAGTTTTTAAGCTTGCGCGGCCATTTAGTGGAAAGCGTTTTTACCGAAGCAATATTACGCGAAGCGAAACGTGTAGCCAAAGAAAGAGTTATTGTAAAAGAACGACCATTCAGTTCGATTTTTCAAACTATGGAGCCTGATGAACTGTTAGGCGGTAAATATAGCCGCGTAGCCTATGGCGTCTATAAAGTAAAAGGGTAGCCGTGATTCGGTTTATATAATAAAACAGCTTGAATCTTACAAGATGGCTTACCAATAGTTTTCATAGGAAGGAGGTATCGTATGGAACAATTGATTACTATTTTAGGGCCTACGGCTGTGGGCAAAACCGATTTAACGTTGCGACTCGCAGAGAAACTTAATGGAATAGTTATTTCCGGCGATGCCTACCAAATTTATAAAGGCCTTGATATTGGTACAGCGAAACCGTCTCGTGAAGAACTCGAAGCGGTGCCGCATCGTTTGATTGATATTCGGTCTGCCGATGAATCGTATAGTGCCGCCGATTTTCAGGAAGAAGCACGTCGGGAAATTACAAAAGCTCATACAGAAGGCCATATGCCGATTCTGTCAGGTGGTACCGGTTTTTATGTACAATCCTTGTTGGAAGGCTTTGATTTTTCAGTGGAAGGACCGAATACAGGCATTCGTGAACGGCTCGATGAATTATGGCAAACAAAGGGCGATGAAGGTCTTTTGGTCTATGCCGAAGAATTAGCCAAAAAAGGCGGTATTGAGCTTCGCTTCACCGATAAACACCGCTTATTCCGTGCCATTGAATTGATGGAGCAGGGTAACTATGAGGCCTTGACTAATCAGACGAAAGCAGGCTTATCCTTTGAAGGTCCGGTTATCGGTTTGCGCCGTAATCGTGAGGAACTGTATGAACGAATTAATTTACGGGTCAACATCATGGTAGAGCAGGGCCTTTTTGAAGAAGTGGAAAGGCTCGTGGCGGCCGGTGTATCGCCTGATTGTCAGGCGTTTAAAGGCATCGGCTACAAAGAAGTGGTGGCATATTTTAACGGTGAATGCACCAAAGCCGAAGCCATCGCTGCCATACAGCAAAATACGCGCCGTTTTGCCAAACGTCAAATTACTTGGTATAAACGTATGCCTTATATAGTTTGGATTGATTGCGATAATGGTCGCAGCGGTGATTCGATTTTTGAAGAAGCGATGAGTTTAATTCAAAAATCGGGCATCATAGTATAAGTTGAATTTAATTTTTAAGTTAGGATGTTTTGAGATAATGAATTTAGATAGTATACGGGACGAAGCTTTGCGTATGGCAGAGCCTCAATTTAAACAGTTTGAACCAATTGCCTTGCACAATACTAAGAAGGTGTTGGAAGCCTTTAAAGAATGTCAGCTCAGTGATTATCACTTCAACGGCTCCAGCGGTTACGGTTATAATGACAGTGGTCGTGAAAAGTTAGACGAAGTGTTCGCACATGTGTTTAAAGCGGAAAAGGCCTTAGTACGTGCCCATTTCGTGTCGGGCACGCATGCTTTGGCAACGACGTTAATCGCATTGCTCGGCAGCGGTAAGCAAGGTAAAGAGTTTGTGTATGCTGTAGGCGCCCCGTATGATACGATGCAGTCTGTCATCGGTGTACCCCATCCTGTGCGCAATTCTTTAGTGGAACGGGGCTTTATTTATAAAGAAGTACCGCTAAAAGACAATACCTATGATTTGGACGGTATTGCCGAAGCCGTAACCGAAAATACCCGGGTAGTCGTAATTCAACGCTCGCGCGGTTACAGTACCCGTGAACCACTTTCCGTTACGGATATTGAAAAAATCTGTAAAGTAGTTAAAGCCAAGAATCCCGAAACAATTTGTTTCGTAGATAATTGTTATGGCGAATTTACCGAAATGTCGGAACCGCTTGAACACGGTGCCGATATCATGGCCGGTTCTCTAATTAAAAATGCCGGCGGCGGTATTGCTCCGACCGGTGGTTATGTAGCCGGTAAAGAATCGTTGGTTGAAGACGTGGCTTATGAATTGACCGCACCGGGCTTAGGTGACCACATGGGTTCCTATTCGCCGGGCTATCGCTTGTTCTTCCAAGGCTTATTCTTGGCACCTCATGTTGTGTTGCAGGCCTTGAAGGGGGCTGTATATACAGCAGCGGTGGGTACACTTCTTGGCTATGAAGTATTCCCTAAAGTGGATTCCCCTCGATTTGATTTAATTCAGGCAATTAATTTGCATAATGCGGATGAAATGGAGCAATTCTGCCGCGGTATGCAAGCTTACTCGCCGGTAGATGCTCATGTGCGTCCCGTACCGGGTGATATGCCGGGCTATACGGATCAAATTATCATGGCCGGCGGCACCTTTGTACAGGGTTCATCCATCGAACTCAGTGCGGACGGTCCGGTTCGTCCACCGTATACTATCTTCATGCAGGGCGGCCTTGTATTTGAACATTCAATGCTCGGTATTTTGGGCGCTGCGGAAGAAATCTTAGCTAATCGTAAAGCCGAGTAAGCTTTCAGAGCCTGTGAGGGTTATCCTTAAGTTTTAGTATAATTGTAAATTTAAGACGTAAAATAAGGCGTAATATAGGATGTAATGTGATTCCAAAAATCATAAGATTAAGATATCTCTATATATTACGCCTGTTTTATGGTATACTAACTGTTGCTTTAGTATAGTGATACTGCTAATTTTTATAATTGTGAGCTTCGGTTTTTATATGAATTAGCAATCATTTTAAAGCATTTGTGTATTTTATATTTTTATTGTCGGTATATACATATTCGGACTTTCACTCTGTATGATGTATTATTGAGTTTACCAGGTCAAGCGACCACAGAAGGAGAAAGCATGGAAAACGTTGTAGCAGTTGCAATGAGTGGGGGCGTAGACAGCTCCTTAACAGCGTCGATGCTGTTAGAACAAGGGTATAAGGTATTTGGGATTACCTTGCGTTTATGGGTAAGTGACACGGATCCTGATGATGTGCCACTCGCCGTAACGGACGCTAAGAAAATGTGTGATTTTCTTGGCATTGAGCATCATGTAGTCGATGCTCGAGATGTTTTTTACGATAATGTCGTAGATTATTTTGTTAATGAGTATGCCGCCGGGCGCACACCGAATCCTTGTGTATTCTGTAATAAAAATATAAAATTTGATTTGTTATTAAATCGTGCTCTTGAATTGGGCGCATCCCATATGGTAACCGGTCACTATGCACAAGTGCGTTATAATGAAGCAACGAAGCTCTATGAACTTCACAAAGGTGCGGATCCGTCCAAGGATCAGAGTTATGTATTGTATACCTTAAATCAGCACATTTTGAGCCATTTGATGTTCCCATTAGGTGCGCAGAAGAAGACATTGACTCGCGCCATGGCTAATGACCGTGATTTACCGGTAGCGAATAAGCCGGACAGCGAAGATATTTGTTTCTTGCCTAACCATAATTATCAGGGCTTTATTCAGAAGCAGTTATCTGAACCTGCTAAATCGGGCAATATTGTTCATGAAAATGGTGAGATTTTAGGCCGTCACAACGGTTTATTCAACTATACCATCGGCCAGCGTAAAGGTCTCGGTGTTGCCTATAAATATCCACTTTATGTAGTTCGTCTTGATGGTGAAAAGAATGAAGTCATTGTAGGACCGGACGAAAGTTTGTTTACAAACCGTATGATTTGTAAACATTACAATTTCTTATCCGGCATGATTCCTCAGGAATTACATGCATCCGGTAAGATTCGCTATGCAGCCGAACCTTCGCCATGTGTAGCCCGTATTCTTGATGATGAAACAATGGAAGTTATTTTTGAAAAGCCGCAACGCGCGATCACACCGGGCCAATCGGTAGCCTTCTATGAAGGAACTCAATTACTTGGCGGCGGTGTTATTGAAACTGTTTGCTAGTTTAAGCTAAAGCGGTAACTTAAGAAGCTGCTAACTAGTCAAGAAGCCTGTAACCGAGAGGGGTTACAGGCTTTCTCATTGCACTAATAGACGATATGCCATAGTAATGTTATAATATTATGATAGATTATATTATATGTATATAGTAAGCACACTTAAACTAGAATTATTCAATAATTTTAGTTCTTTTATATTGGTTTAGATTTATTGATTGCTCAACCGTTGCTCATCCTAAATTATTGAGAATGACGTGGTTAAGCTAACTATGAGGAGAATGGAACATGGTAACTGAACATATTCGCAATTTCTGCATTATTGCCCATATAGACCACGGGAAATCCACCTTGGCTGACCGTTTAATAGAAGCAACGGGAACGCTCACAAAGCGTGAAATGGAAGCTCAGGTGCTTGACTCCATGGACTTGGAAAGAGAACGTGGGATTACAATCAAAGCGCAATCCGTTCGTTTATTGCATACAGCTAAAGACGGCAAGCAGTACACCTTAAATTTAATTGACACTCCGGGTCATGTTGACTTCAGCTATGAAGTATCCCGTTCCTTGGCTGCCTGTGAAGGGGCTTTGCTTGTTGTGGATGCCGCGCAAGGCGTAGAAGCGCAAACCTTGGCTAATGTATATTTGGCATTGGAACATGACTTGGAAATTATTCCGGTTATTAACAAAATCGACTTACCGAGTGCCGACGTAGATCGAGTAAAAAAAGAAATTGAAGATATTATCGGTCTCGATGCATCCGATGCTATTTTGGCCAGTGCCAAGTCCGGTATTGGTATTCAAGATATCTTGGAAGCCATCGTAGAACGCATTCCGGCTCCGGAAGATAAATCCGATCAGCCGACCAGAGCCCTTATTTTTGACTCCCGCTTTGACTCTTACAAAGGTGCTATTGCCTATGTACGAGTTAAAGAAGGGTCCCTCAAAAAACGTGACATTATTCGCATGATGCACGATCAAAAAGACTTTGAAGTGACTGAACTCGGTGTTTTCACACCGAACTTGTTGCCGGTGGATGAATTAACTTGTGGCAGCGTAGGTTGCGTGGCCGCAAGCATTAAGAACGTAGGCGATTGTCATGTAGGCGATACCATTACGAAAGCGGATGATCCGGCGGCGGAACCGTTACCGGGCTATCGTAAAGCCGTATCCATGGTGTATTGTGGTCTCTATCCGACTGACAGTAAAGATTATGACAACCTCCGTGATGCCCTTGAAAAGCTGAATTTGAACGACGCGGCTCTCGAGTACGAACCGGAAACATCTATTGCCTTGGGCTTCGGTTTCCGTTGCGGCTTCCTCGGCCTCTTGCACATGGACGTTATTCAGGAACGTTTGGAACGGGAATACAATTTAACGTTAATTACGACGGCACCGAGCGTAAACTACAAAGTGCATAAAACAAACGGTGAGATTTTGGAAATCGACAATCCGTCCAAATTGCCGCCACCAACAGAAATTGACTTTATCGAAGAACCGTATGTTAAGGCTACGACCATCGTACCTAAGGACTTCGTCGGGGCCATTATGGAATTGTCCCAGGATAAACGCGGTGAATACCAATCCATGGAATATTTGGATGAAACTCGTGTTTCTATCGTATATCATTTGCCATTGGGCGAAATCATTTACGATTACTTCGATAAATTGAAATCCGCCACTAAGGGTTATGCATCCTTAGACTATGAACTCATCGGTTATCAGGCATCTCCGATGGTTAAAATGGATATTCTCTTGAATGGTGAACCGGTGGATGCGTTGAGTATCATCGTTCATAAAGATAGAGCGGCTACCCGCGGTCGTGCGTTGGCTGAAAAGCTTAAAGAATTGATTCCGCGTCAAATGTTTGAAATTCCGATTCAGGCAGCTGTCGGTAATAAAATCGTAGCTCGTGAAACGGTTAAAGCATGGCGTAAAGACGTTTTGGCTAAATGTTACGGCGGTGATATCAGTCGTAAACGTAAATTGTTGGAAAAACAAAAAGAAGGTAAGAAGCGTATGAAGGCAGTAGGTAGCGTAGAAATTCCGCAGGAAGCGTTCATGGCTATTCTTAAAGTTGATGACAAGTAAGGCAGTAAATGAGTTGGCAAGCCTAGATGGATTTTTAAGAATACAGGTTATACTGACTCTGCTGTTTGACTGATTTATATTAAAAAGATAAAGGAGATTGTGTATGGATTCCACATTCACACCCTCTTTTGCGACGTCTCGGGATATGGGGGTGTACCTTCATATCCCGTTTTGTCGTAAAAAATGTTCCTATTGTGACTTTGCCTCTTACGAAGGGTTAGAGGCGTATTACGATGATTATGTTGATGCCTTGTGCGATGAAATTAAACTATGGGCTTCGACGTATCCGGAAAGTGCCAAGATACCGGTGAATACCATCTACTTCGGTGGGGGTACGCCTACACAGTTATCCCTCAGTCAATTGGAGCAGATTTTAAATACCCTATATACCTATTATCCTTGTGATTCGGTGCGCGAATTATCCATGGAAGCTAATCCCGGTGAAATCGACATTGAATATTTAAAAGGGCTGAAATCTTTAGGCGTTACTCGTCTGAGCTACGGCGTACAGACCTTTGACGATAATTTGTTGCAGCTACTGAGACGTGGTCATAATGCGCATATGGCCAAACAAGCGATTACCGATGCACTGTCGGTAGGTTTTCAGTCGGTAAGCGGTGATTTGATTTATGCCTTACCGGGACAGACGTTAAAAGACATAAAGACCAATGTAGCAACATTGCTTAATTTAGGTGTCAGTCATATATCTATTTACGGCTTACAGTTGGAAGAGGGGACCAACCTTCATAAACAGGTGGAACTTGGTCAGCTCGATTTGCCATCGGATGATGAAAATGAAGCTATGTACGATTGTATGCTTGATGAATTGAAGGTTCATGGCTTCGAACGGTATGAAATTTCCAATTTTACCAACAATGGATCTTATAGCTATCATAATCTACGCTATTGGCAGTATAAAGAGTACTTGGCTTTTGGTGCCGGTGCCTATTCTTTTTATAAAGATGTACGGCGCAATAATGAACCGTATGTGGTGCCTTATATTAATCGGCTGCGCCAGAATTTATTGCCCATTGTATTCGAAGCGACTATCAGTGAAAACCGTGCGGTAGAGGACTTTTGTTTCTTAGCATTGCGGACCAAGTGGGGCCTTTCTGAAAAAGCTTTTAAAGAACGATTTAATGAGTCTGTTCAAGATATTTTCGGCGATGAAATAGTGCACTTAATAAAGCAAAGGTTATTGGTAGAAACCGAAGAAGGCTGGCGACTCACGCGTGACGGCGCTAAACACGGTAATTATGTGTTCAGTCAATTTATACGCTAAGTAAAAGGTGTAAAGGCTCTTAGAAGTTTTACGAAACTCAAGACTTTTAAGAGTCTTACATTCAGTATATGATTCTTAAATTGCAATATGAAATTTAAAATTTATATTGACAAACAGGTGAGAGTTTTAGTATTATGTAATCTGTAATGCACGGGGGTATAGCTCAGCTGGGAGAGCGCTTGAATGGCATTCAAGAGGTCAGCGGTTCGATCCCGCTTATCTCCACCACATTAGAAACCGCACAGAGGTGCGGTTTTTTTATTTTCATCTTTGCAGTTCAGATATTATTAAATTATTGATTAATATGATAAAATAATGAAAATGATTTTATATCATTATTTTTTATATTATTGTTTTAGCTGGGAGGTTGGAGAATGAAAAAGTTAGTGTTACTGTTAGTGGTTTTAGTGTTTGGCATCATTGTGGGTGGCTGTAGTAATTCGATAGATAGCTTAATCGGTGGGGACAAGAATGCCAATGTATTTACCGATCAGGGTTTAGCCAATAAGATTATGGATGACCTGAAGAATAGGCCGGAGTTGAAGGGCCATGATTTGAAAGCAATGGACGATATTTATCTGATGTATCATAAGGAAACCGGCATGACCGGCAGAATTGATGTGCAAAAACCGGGCACAACAGATCAGGTTGTTCGTTATGATTATAAGGACGGAAAATGGTCTGATCCGAAACCGCTCGAATTAATCGGTCCCGGTAAATTAGAAGAAAATCTGGGAGATTTAAACAGTATTGATTTTAATAAAGTAACAGATATCTATAAAGTCGCCGAAGAAAAAGCTAAGAGCATTGAAGGCGGTAAAGTAGAAGACGTTATATGGTACGATTATCGTATTAATCGGGGCGTTTTTGAAGCCACTATAAAAATAAACGGCACCAAGGAAAGATATGCATTAAGATTTGATGCGCAAGGCAATTTTATAAAGGAAATTAAAGAGTAAATTGCGGAGAGTAGTAGCCTCAGAGCTGCTACTCTTTTTCTGTAATATAATGGTTAAGGCGCGCATAATAGAGAGAAACAAATAATTAAATCATTAGAGTCGTTGCCGTAACTGACTTATTTATAGTTTTCATTGGTAATCTAACTTAACTTGTCATAGATATACATTCGTGGTATGCTTTTACTGTTATAAAATATGTTAAACTTATAAGGTTAGGAAGATAAAGTATGAAAGATTATGTAAATTTTGGCTGGCGAGCCTGCTTTGCCGGCATTATTTTTGATTTGTTAAGTTTATGTGCCGTATTCTTAGTGAGTAAAGGTATTTACGGATATGTAACGGGTGACAGATTCTACCTCGTTTCCGGTGTCGTATTGTTTGCGGTTATTACTATTGCAGGGCTCTTATGCCGCAATTTATATACTAAAGGACTGACAAAACGTTTTCCCGACACCAATGTATCCAACAGTGCCTTTCTTTTTGTTTTGTATGGTGTAGCTTTGACGATAGCCATTGTGTTGGGGATTATAGCCATGCTCATTATGGTTCTTTTGATGCAGGAAATGCAGTCGGGGCAGTTGGCCGACACCTATAACGGCATTAACATTTACGTTCTTTATATGGGGGCTTCCGCAGCTACATATTTTTATTTCCTTCTTTATACAACAGCCAGCGTCGAATATGTGTGGCGCCGCTTTTTACAAAAGAATCTCGCCTTATTGCAAACGGAAGCAGCCAAAGATACGGTGGATGCTTCCGATGTGGTAACGGCCATTATTGAGGCCGGTGAATCAGGTTTAGATAACAGTGGTCTAAAGAAACTGGGCGATGTGGATGATTTTAAAGAAAAAGTCCAAAGCGCCACCGGTAAAAAGGTTTATAACGCTGATTCCGATGTACATACTGCAGATGACGAAGCCATGGAAGTGGAAGGCTCTAAGAGCTCGATTTAATGCTTTTTTACGATTTAATCCCGGTTTAATTGAACCGGGATTTTTTTTGTACGCCGAATAGGCATGACAAAA